>DJFR01000237.1:0-6367 GCA_002432545.1 Flammeovirgaceae bacterium UBA5867
TCTTGCCGAAATTTAGCACGAATTAAAACGGCTTACACAAAGCTCTTTCTGATTTCACTCCCGTAAATGTCAAAAGGAAAATTATACCTCATCCCCACTGTAATCGCTGAAGAAACACAGCACGCTGTTATTCCTCCTCACATCCGGGAGGTGCTTCCTTCGATTCAACATTTTTTAGCAGAAGATGTGCGAACTGCCAGGCGATACCTGAGCAGTTTGAAAGTATATCCGTCCATTGAACCGTTGAAGTTTGAAGTTCTTAATAAAAACACAAAGCCAGACAGTCTGAAAACTTTTTTTGAACCCATATCAGAAGGAATGGATATCGGTGTTCTTTCTGAATCAGGTTGTCCGGGTGTAGCGGATCCGGGAGCGCTTGCTGTAAAGTATGCACACGAAAACGATATTCAAGTGGTTCCGCTTGTTGGGCCATCTTCGTTGTTACTTGCTTTAATGGCCTCGGGGTTAAACGGACAACGATTTGCATTTCATGGATACATACCGATTGATGGCAAAGACGCTGCGTCTGTTATAAAAACGCTGGAGAAAGAATCACACTCTAAAAGCCAAACACAGATCTTTATAGAAACACCGTATCGTAACAATTCCATTATGACGATGCTTCTTAAAAATCTTCAAGACAATACATTGCTATGCATTGCTGTAGACATCACCGGAAAGGATGAACAGATAAAAACGTTTCCCGTTAAAAAGTGGAAAACAATGAAGACCGAGTTTCCGAAGAGCCCGGCCGTTTTTATGTTTCTCGCTGTATGAAGTACTCCTGAACACTTTACAGAGTTTTTGTTTTACACTTTTCAATCTAAATTTGACGCTGCAAAATTGTACTAACATTAAAATAATTTCATATGCCTTATCTATTCACCTCTGAGTCGGTATCCGAAGGCCATCCCGACAAAGTCGCTGACCAAATCTCTGATGCTCTTATCGATTACTTCCTGGCCTACGATCCATCTTCTAAAGTTGCATGTGAAACACTTGTTACTACCGGACAAGTTGTACTGGCTGGCGAGGTGAAATCTGAAGCTTACCTGGATGTGCAAGACATAGCACGCGAAGTAATCCGCAAGATCGGATATACCAAGAGCGAGTATATGTTTGAAGCAAACTCATGTGGTATACTCTCGGCTATTCACGAACAATCACCTGATATCAACCAGGGTGTTGTGCGCAAGAAGAAAGAAGACCAGGGAGCTGGCGACCAGGGTATGATGTTCGGTTATGCTACCAACGAAACCGACAACTACATGCCGCTTCCGCTGGAGCTTGCACATATGTTGCTTCGCGAACTTTCAACTATTCGCAAAGAAGGCAAGGTAATGACGTACCTCCGTCCAGATGCAAAATCGCAGGTTACAATCGAATATAGCGATGATAACAAACCTCAGCGCATTGATACGATTGTAGTATCTACGCAGCACGATGACTTCGATAAAGATGCCAAGATGCTGAAGAAAATCGAAGAGGATATCATCAACATTGTTATTCCACGCATTACTAAAAAACTTCCCAAGCGTGTTCAGAAGCTTTTCGGAAGCGATATCAAATATCATATTAACCCTACCGGTAAATTTGTTATCGGTGGACCACACGGTGATACCGGCTTAACAGGTCGTAAGATCATCGTTGATACATATGGTGGTAAAGGTGCTCACGGTGGTGGCGCTTTCTCTGGTAAAGATCCTTCAAAAGTAGATCGCTCGGCTGCTTATGCTACACGCCACATTGCTAAAAACCTGGTAGCTGCCGGTCTTTGTGACGAAGTACTTGTACAGGTTGCATACGCCATTGGTGTTCATCAACCCGTTGGTTTATATGTAAACACGTACGGCACTTCTAAAGTAAAAGAAAATGATGGCGAGATCGCGAAACGCGTTGCCAAGATCTTCGACATGCGTCCTTACTTTATCGAGCAACGTTTTAGCCTCCGCACCCCTATATATGCAGAAACTGCTGCTTACGGACACATGGGTCGTGAATCAAAAGTTGTTGAGAAGATCTTCAACAAAGGCAAAGCATCTGAGAAGAAAGTGAAAGTTGAATTGTTCCCTTGGGAAAAGCTTGATCACGTTGATCAAGTGAAAAAAGCATTCAAACTTGCTTAATGCATTTCATAAAACTTTGATAAAAAGGAAAGGCGGTGAGAAATCATCGCCTTTCGTTTTTTAATCCTTTCTAAGATGCCGGGTCTTCCACCGATTATGCGACCATAACCACCCGGCAGGATTCTCATAAATTATATTCTCAACAGCCTTTATATAATTTTCGATCAGCGTGAAATCGTCTTTGGCGTGTGGTGGCTCCGCTATATTTACAAAAGATGCTTCGTAATAGCCGCGTTTTATCTTACGAACCTGCGCATATACCACCGGATATTGAGTAAGCACTGCAATTTGATGTGCTCCCAGAAAAAACACAGTATCCTGGTTAAGAAAGCGGGTTTGATATTTTTTATCCTTTTTTAGTCCGGGGTATTGATCGCTCACAATAGCGATGCCCCGAAGTATATCTTTTCGTCTGATGAGCTCACGGGCAACATCCGATCGTTTTATAGGATGTGCACCAAAACGGGTACGGCACAGTAAAGAGAATCGATTAAAGAATTCACTGCTCTGCTGCTGGTATACAAAATCGACCGGCACTGGTAAATTAAAATTACCGGATGAAAGCAGCCACTCCCAGTTAAACTGATGGGAAGACAAAATAAGCACTGACTGATTTTGCTGTTTATATTTTTCGATGACGCTTACATCTCTGAAGAGCATTCGTTTGGCCAGCTCTTCTTTTGGAATGGAATAGAGCTTCAACGTCTCCACACCATAATCGCAAAGATTGATATAGAATTGCTTTTCGATTTTTTTCAGTTCCTGTTCAGATTTATCCGGGAATGAATTCCGCAGATTTTTCTGAACCATCTTTCTTCTATAGCCCACAATATGGTAGGTGATAAAGAAAAGGAAATCAGAAATAGCATACAGCACACCAAAAGGTAATCGCGATAATAAACTGATTACAAACATTGAAAGTAAAGGTTCTTGCGGCAAGTTAAGAATTTAGAATTCAGGCTCCTCTTAAGCGCTATATCTCATTGTGCTCAGTAATTTTTATTTTGCAGCATGAAAAACAAGGTTGTCATCATTACCGGAGGTTCTTCCGGTATCGGAAAAGCAATGGCTGAGAAATTCGGACGTGAGGGTTCTAAAATTCTTATTACAGGCCGAAACAAGGAAGAGCTTACCAAAGCAACGGAAGAGCTGCGACAAATGGGCATTACCATTAATTCGTTTCAGGCTGATGTTAGTGTGGAGGATGACAACCGTAAAATGGCGGAAGAAGCTATAAAGCACTACGGAACTATAGATATATTGATCAACAACGCAGGTATTTCCATGCGCGCACTTTTTTCGGAGGTGGATATCAGCGTGGTAAAAAAAGTCATGGATATAAATTTCTATGGCGTGTTGTATGCCACTAAATATTGCCTTCCGGAAATTACAAAGAACAAAGGTTCAGTTGTAGGTATATCTTCCATTGCAGGCTTTCGCGGTTTACCGGGCCGAACCGGATATTCTGCTTCCAAGTTTGCCCTGAACGGATTTTTAGAAGTATTGCGCACCGAACTTTTAAAAACCGGAGTTCACGTATTAACGGCTTGCCCAGGATTTACAGCTTCCAACATTCGTAAACGCTCGCTCACAAAAGACGGAAGTCAGCAGGGAGAGTCGCCACGACAGGAAGAAAAAATGATGACGGCCGAAGAGTGCGCGGAACATATATACAACGCTACGGCTAAACGCAAACGTACCCTGGTCTTAACGACACAGGGTAAGCTTGCAGTATTTTTAAATAAATGGTTGCCCGGACTGGCAGATAAGATGGTTTACAACGTAATGGCGAAGGAAGCTAATGCTCCCATCAGCAAATAGCCATTATGTTTTGCTCATAAAAACGAGCTTCGTGTTATCTGCTTTGTTGATGTTACGGTAAAAATCGGTGAGCTCTTTATAAGCTTCGGCCGGGTATTCGCCTTTGTTCATTCTAACTTTTCGGATGTATAGAAGACTTCCCTGATCAACCGTAAAAGTTGATTCATATTCACCAAAGCGTGATTTTACTTTTGCAGGCTCGGGTAAAAACTCAGGATATATACCTTCGGGCAAGTGATAACGAATGGTGTCCAGATCGGTATACGCAGTGCGCAGCACTACGTTCGTTTTGCGCGATTCCAGTTTCTCCGGAATATAGGTTGAACGATTCATCAGGTTCGGTGTCAGAAATATTCTTTTACCGCTTACGGTCGCAAAACGTTTTAGTGTGAGGTCAAGATTAACAACAGCAGCAGGAATCCTGTCTTTGTGATTTGCCATGCTAAAGCTCACGATATCAAAAGCCGGAATCTCCGTGTTATCCTGCACCCATTCTTTCTGGTCATCATATTTACCGTTGACAATAAAGTTTAGATTACCATTTTCATATTGAAGGCCACTATAGGTAGTCTTAACTTTTGCCTTTGCATCTCCGGTTAGTTCTACAAATACATCGGCTGTGCGTGATTGAATGTTTTGATCGGCAGTATATACCGGAGTTCTGATCAGCTTACCGCCATTCTCAGTGATCATCAATGCATGACGACCGCCTGTGAAACTTCCCATATAGCCGAACGGATTTGTCTGGCTTGTACACTCAAGCC
This sequence comes from Flammeovirgaceae bacterium UBA5867, assembly GCA_002432545.1. GTDB lineage: Bacteria > Bacteroidota > Bacteroidia > Cytophagales > Cyclobacteriaceae > Ohtaekwangia. Next base: position 4,712 of record DJFR01000237.1, read on the forward strand.
ACAACGTATCTTTCTTATTGGGTACCGCTACTATCGCATGATTGAATTGCGAGCTTGGGAAATTTATGTCGATATCCGGAGTGTTTTCGCCTGCACGAATAAGAATATAGTTTGCCTTCACACCGGCAGCATCAAGTACAGAAACCATATAGTTTGAAAGCGCCTTGCAATCACCATAACCATTCTGCTCCACTACCGATGCAGCAAAGGGCTGGTATCCGCCTATACCCAACTGAATGCTTACATAGCGGGTTTTGCCTTGCAGATATTCATAAAGTATACGCACTTTCTCTTCTGTTGTGGTGGCATTCTTCGTCAGCTCCAGAACCTTTTTCTTGGTCGCTTCCGGCAGAACATTTTTATCCTTGTTCAGAAGTGTTATCCATTTTCCAAAATTTTCCCACGAGTCCATTCGGCCAGCGTAGTTATCAAATTCAAAAGCTTGTGGTGCTGTAGAAATATTTGGAATTATTTGATCCGGATCCGGACTTAAACGTTCAAATTTTGCCGGTTTCACATTTTCAAAATTCCACTCCAATACCTCTCTGCCATCCAGATTAAATGTTTTGGGCTCCTGAATTTTAAAAAGTTTATAGCGTGGTTTCAGTGCAACCGGATAGGCCAGGGTATATTTCGACTTCTGGATGGATACCTCATCATCTTCATACAAGCTAAAATCCGGAATAAAGAACAGACATTTTTGTTCTGTTTCATATTCGAACTCAACGGTGTATGGATATGTACCTTGTGACAGGTCAGCTCTTTTTAATCGGTTATCGCTATAAAGTGAGAAGCCATCAAAAGCACTCTGATCATATATATCACTTTGCTTTAATTTTTTGATGACATTACCAGCGGCATCATACGCAACACCTTTAAATGATTTTACAACATTGAATTTATCGTAACCGATAACTTCTTTGCCATAACTTTTAGCGTTTGAATTAAGAATGGTGATAACAACGCGATAATACGTGGTAGAGCTGCTAACCGAATTTATTTCGAATCTCAACTCCTGCTCGCGTATCACGGCATACATACCGGTTTTCATATCTTCCGGTATAGCACTTACAGGATACCTCGGATCCTCTTTACCGAAAGCTGCTACACACGACAACAGAACTAAAACCAACGATACAATTCTTTTCATAGAGGTATATCTTATTTCCGTTTTAACACAATCTGCTCCGATTGTTTGGCAACAACCTGGTTATAAAACTCGCGGAGGTGAGGATATTCGTCTTGCAAAAACAGCGCCTTGTTGATTTGCAGCATGCTAATAACATTAAGCACATTGCCTGTTTGCGAAATATTATAGCTGAACTTGGCAGCATTGCCTGGCAACACAATGATTTTCGGTTTCGGAAGTTCATCCACAGTATACCCTTCAGGCAGAACAATTTTACACATATAGGTTCTGTCAGCCGGGCTACCAAAATCAACCGGGTACTCGCGCTTTTCGTGCTTGAATATATTTTCTTTTACCTGCGAAGTAACGTACGGGTTCAGGTATATAACATTACCTGCCAGCGTACAATGTTCGCTGATGACAAGTTCGTGAAGCTGTTTCGCATTTTGATCAATCTCTTTCAGATTCAGGAATTCGCTCTTTTGAATTTCCCACGACTTATCCTCCAGGAATTTTTTCAAATAATC
>DJFR01000237.1:6386-7150 GCA_002432545.1 Flammeovirgaceae bacterium UBA5867
CTTTCAAAACAAGATCTGAGCTAACTACAGTTTTCGATTTTGATTTTGCGTCCAGGTTAATCCAGCCATGATTTGTTTTTGAAATAACAAGACCTGCTCCGTTCAGGCATCGTTCAGGTAATACGCCAATCGGTAAATATTTGTCGGTCGCGTCAAGCGTTAAGCGTTTATCACCAATTTTAACAGTACAAATCACATAGTTGAACTGATCTTCCATTGGATACGGTTCGCGGACGAAACCATGGTCGCGGGTACTAAGCAAAACCATCTCTACCGGGAGATCAGCTTTTTCCAACATGGCACCTAATAACAGGTTAATATCTGCCGCTGTTCCTTTTTTACTTTCAAATACCTTTTTAAGGTTATCGGTATATTTATCCTTTACACCATCCCATTCAATGTTATTGCGTACATAATTAAAGATGGCAGCAGTCTTTTGTTGTGGGTCAGTAAGTCCTGTTGTGATCTCTTCTACTTTCTTCTTTAAAAAATTAGAACCGGTCACGGCTTTTCCAAAACCTTCACTTTCCAGCAACACCGTATTGAGCTTTGACCATGTTCCCATTATTTCTTTTACCGGCTGACCAGGAAAACTGATGTGCGACAATGCAAGATTGATTTTTGAAACATAATCATCTTCACAGGTCATGAAAGGTTCTTCTTTAAAGGCTGGTACATCTTTCGATACCCAATGGTGCGCCTGAATCTGGAAATCAGTATTGGCTTTATTCTTTATCTCATATGATGTAGGCGCTATATATCCC
>DJFR01000273.1:0-11847 GCA_002432545.1 Flammeovirgaceae bacterium UBA5867
TCACCACTCCATCCTGTAAAGGTATATCCTGCTGAGGGTGTAGCTTTGATTGTTACGGTTGTTCCATAGGTATAGGTTCCTGCTCCTGTCACAGTTCCTCCTGCATTTGGTGAGGCTGTTGTGCTGAGTGTATAGCTCTGTAGTTGAAAGTTGGCGGTAACAGATTTATTGCCATTCATCGTTACGGTTGTGGAAGCAGAAGTTCCTGAGGCATCACCACTCCATCCTGTAAAAGTATATCCGGCAGCAGGTGTAGCTTTGATTGTTACAGTTGTTCCATAGGAATAGGTTCCTGCTCCTGTTATTGTTCCGCCAGCAGTTGGTGAGGCCGTTGTGCTTAGCGTATAGCTCTGTCGTTGAAAGTTGGCGGTAACAGATTTATTGCCATTCATCGTTACGGTTGTGGAAGCAGAAGTTCCTGAGGCATCGCCACTCCATCCTGTAAAAGTATATCCTGCCGCGGGCGTAGCCTTGATTGTTACGGTTGTTCCATAAGTATAGGTTCCTGCACCTGTTATAGTTCCACCAGCAGTTGGTGAAGCAGTTGTGCTCAAGGTATAGCTCTGTAGTTGAAAGTTAGCAGTGACCGATTTATTACCGTTCATTGCTACAGTTGTGGATGCTGAAGTTCCCGATGCATCACCGCTCCATCCGGTAAATATATAGCCTGTAGCAGGTGTCGCGGTTAGTATAGCGGCAGACCCTGCCTGATAAGTGCCTGCCCCGGTTACTGTACCTCCTGTTGCCGGTGAGGCAGTGGTGTTCAATGTGTAGCTTGTATTATCGCAGGTAGGGCTTGTTAATGTTGCTCCTGCACCGGCCATCACCAGATCTTTTACTTCGGCAGCCGGTGTTATCGACAAGGTATAGGGTGGTGTAAACGCTGTGCCGCTGCCTGTTTTGTTACCGGTAGTATTGTTGAAAATATTGTCGTTCGTAACTGTGATCGCTGTGAATTTGTTATCCATCAGGTCGATCGGCTTCTTTACGTTTTCAAACACGTTACTCTCTACGAGTATATCTGCTTCGAAGCCTCCCATTACACATTGTGCCGCCACGGTACTATTGAAGAAATTATTGACCACGTGGACCCGGCCGAATCGCACACGTGGCATTCGTGCAACGCAACCCTGCGCCCACCAGCAATGTTGTAGTGTAATGCGTAATTTTCCACGATCGCCTGTAGCGCCATCACCGGAACCAAAAAGATCGGAGAACCGATGATCGTCTGCACCTCCGGGACCGTCCGGTATAGGAGCTTTTTTATAGATAAACTTGCACCATGTAGCTGTTATATAGTCCGATGCATTTTTTATATCAAAATTGCCATCCATTCCATCCTGGAACTCGCAGTGATCTACCCATACATTGGTACAGTTATCCAGCGTCATGTTATCCCAACCATCAGCATCATAAGCACCCGGTCCTTCGAATGTCAGGTTTTTAAAGATCAGGTTCGAACAGTTTTTTACATATAGTATACCGGAGCCGTCTGTCGTTAAATTGGTCGACACCAACTTCGATCCCGGTAACCCATATATAGTTTTGCCCGATTGATTTTGAAAGTTGATACGACCGCCTGAAGGAATTGTTATCGCCCCTGATACATGAATCACTTTTACAGACGAAGTGGTAATGGCTGTTTTAAAATCGTTGTAGGTTGTTACAACGGTAGGGGTAGCGGTTCCGCCACCGGTTACGCCTCCGTTTTCGCTGGCCCAGCCGACTACGGTGCATTGATTTTGTGCTTGCGCCTGAATCGTGTATATCATAATTACACTTAGCACAAGGGATAGAAATTGGGGTTTCATGAAATTCTTTTATAAACTAAAAAATGAGATGATCGAACAAGTTTGTGCGTGTGAAGAAAATAAATACACTACTTCCATATAGTGACGATTGTCTGAGAACAAAATAGGCAGGTATCTTTTTCAATGGCTCTTGTGGTTTTGCCGTTAAGGTGAATTCGATACGCAATGTATGCTGCCGGTAACCGTTACTGGTTAATCCTGTTCTGGCAAGTGTTTGAGTTGAAATTTTTTCATTGTGAATATACCTTGTATATAGGTATATATTTATTTATTTGTTTGACGTCTTATTGGATATTGATTCGGGTTAAGCGATTGTTACCTGCGGTGAAGTGGTAAAAGAACGAAGCGGGCAGCACTTCGTTCCTGATTTTTGTTGTTCCGTTCTGTTTTTATAACTCGAGCTGATTTCATAAGGGATTCGGAGATTTGTGATGCATGATTCCGTTGAAATATGTCGCGATTTTTATTGCATACGTTGGTATTCTACAGATCAGACCAATGCGGTTGGCCGAATTTGTAAGTTGGGTGTTGTTAATTGCTTTTTTGTTGTTAAAATATACCTATATATGGGTGTGTTTTCTGGGCTGGATGACTGAGAAAGCCTTCTGTTAAGCATCGTCATGCTTGCCTGTCCGTGCGAATGGATCAAAATGATGCCGGGTGGATTTACATGGGCGCTACACATTGCTCTTGGCGACCGAGATTGGAGTAGATACAACGCACTGACTATTGCGCGCGGATGTCATTTTTTAATCTTGTCCCAGGTCTGATAAAAATCAGGTTGCCGGCTGATGACTGTCAAAATTTTTAATATGCTCCTGCTATAGTTTTGGTTAGTAAACGGTGCGTCTGACACCAATACCGGGTACTCATTTTTATGCCTTTACAGGACAAACGTGAGAAACGTGTTCAATCAGAGCAATCGTAATAGTTCAATAACATAAACGCGTAGAAACATGAAATATATATCAGGAGAAGAAGCGGTAAACATTATTAAACCTGGCGACCGGGTGTATGTTCACGGTGGGGCGGCAACACCACATTATTTGCTGAATAAACTCGCGGCCCGATCGAATGAGTTGTGGAATGTTGAGATTGTAAGCATCAGCATGCAAGGCGATGCAGTTATTGCTGATAAAAAGTATAAGGACAGTTTCAGAATCAACTCACTATTTGTTTCACCAAACATTCGCGAAGCGGTAAACGATGGAAGAGGTGATTATGTGCCAATCTTTTTAAGCGAGATTCCCATTCTGTTCAAGCGCGGAATATTGCCCATTGATGTTGCCCTTGTACAAGTATCACCTCCGGATAAACATGGCTATTGTTCGCTCGGTGTATCAGTAGATATAGCAGCAACCGCGGTGAAGACCGCGAAGAAAGTTATAGCGCAGGTTAATCCGCGTATGCCGCGCACGTTGGGCGATGGTATCGTAAAGCTCGATGCGTTTGATGCTGTGGTATACCATGAGCAGGAATTGCCTCAGATACTTTGTGCCGACAGCAGCGAAATCTCCATGCGCATTGGTGGATATTGCGCTGAGCTCGTAGAAGACGGTGCCACCTTGCAAATGGGTATAGGTTCTATTCCCGATGCAGCATTGGCGAGTCTTACTAATCACAAAGAATTAGGCGTACACACGGAGATGTTTTCCGATGGTATAATTCCGCTTATTGAAAGAGGTGTAATCACCAATCAGCATAAGAAGAAATATAGAGGTAAAACGGTAACATCGTTTCTGCTGGGTACACGTAAGCTATATGATTTTGTAGACGATAACCCAGCTGTGGTGGCGCTCAACATCGACTATGTAAATGATACGGCTGTGATTCGTACCAACCCGAAGGTAACTGCAATTAACAGTGCTATAGAAGTTGATATTACCGGGCAGGTATGTTCTGATTCCATCGGTACCTATCATTACTCGGGTGTTGGCGGACAGATGGATTTTGTTCGTGGTGCTTCGCTGTCGGAAGGAGGAAAGCCGATCATTGCACTGCCATCGGTTACTGGTAAAGGAGTTTCGCGTATTGCAGCCTTTCTGAAACAAGGTGCAGGCGTTGTTACTACACGGGCACATGCTCACTATATAGTTACCGAATATGGTATAGCCTATTTGTATGGTAAGAACATGCGGCAGCGGGCAAAGGCGTTGATTGAAATAGCACACCCTAACCATCGCGAAGCACTGGAGCGTGCAGCCTTCGAACGCTTCCGTACATATGAATTTGAAAGAACGTTGTATTGATATATATACTTCAGTCAGGGAGAAGCAATTGCAGAAAGCGGGCAGTTGCTTCTCTTTTGTTTTATTAAATTCCTGCCAATCGGTTTTAATTTAAGTGCATTTAATGCCCGATAGCGAACAAGGTTCGTACGGTCATGAATTGGACAAGGCATCAAAAGCTGTCATTTTAAAATGGAAAAGCCACTGGCCGGTGTGGCATATTCTTTGGCATGCGGTAGCGCAGTCGGCTCGGTGCTGACTGTTTTACTATTTATTTTTACCGCCTATGCTGCGCAATTACATCAAGATCGCTTTCCGGAACCTGCTCCGTCACAAAGCATTTTCATTCATTAATGTTTTCGGTCTCTCCATCGGTATGGCCTGTAGTATATTGATACTGCTTTGGGTACACGATGAACTGAACTATGATCAGTTCCATACCGATGCCAAGTATATTTACCGCCTTACAGCGGAACTGCCACAGGAAAATATAAAGGCCGCGGTATCATCTGCGCCTATTGCTCCGGCTATACAAAGTGCTATTCCGGAAATTGAAAGTACGGTTCGACTTTCTATGGGTGGTGGATTGGACTTTCTGCAAGTGGAAGATCGAACCTTTGAAGAGACCCGTATGTGTTTTGCTGATTCAAACTTGCTTCAGTTCTTCTCATTCCCGCTGGTAAAAGGCGACCCCGCAACAGCCATGTTACTGCCCGAAGGTGTGTTGATCACCGAATCGATGGCGAAGAAATATTTTGGCAGGGAAGATCCGTTGGGTAAAATCATCCGGAAGAATCGTGCAGAAGACCTGACTGTAACTGGTGTGCTGGCAGATATACCCCGGAACTCACATCTGCAGTTCGATTTCATTCAGCCGATGACTTACCTCGCGCGAACCAACCGCGATCTGAAAGAAAATATATGGGACAATTTTAACTACTATACCTACGTTCGTCTCGATGAGAATTTTGCAGCTACGCCAACGGCTATTGCAACGATCGGAAACAAAGTGCAGGATATATATAGAGCAAACGAACCGCATCTGAAAGTTGCTTTTAAACTGCAGCCTCTGGCAGATGTACATTTGCACTCCAAGTTTATGGCCGATGTATCCGGACATGGGAATATACAATATGTATATATCTTTATCGTAGTAGGTATATTTGTGTTGGCAGTAGCGTGTATAAATTTCATGAACCTGGCTACAGCACGCTCGGCCCGCAGAGCGAAAGAAGTTGGGCTACGCAAAGTTGCCGGTGCTGTTCGTTTTCAACTGGTTCGGCAGTTTCTTGCAGAGTCTTCACTCATCGCCTGTCTCGCGCTGGTCATTGCACTCGCGGTAGTATATGCTGTGCTTCCGGCCTTTAATGATCTTGCCGGTAAATCACTCGATATAAATTTGCTGAATGTAAAGATGGTTGCCGGTGTGCTGGGCATTACTGTGGTTACCGGTTTACTGGCAGGCAGCTACCCGGCTCTGTTTCTCTCGGGATTTGTACCAGTAAAAGTATTGAAAGGTAATTTGAAGGCCGGTGCCGGAAACAGTTTATTTCGAAACACGATGGTGATCGTTCAGTTTTCAGTTTCGATCATGTTGCTGGTAGGAACCGCAGTGATATACGATCAGCTGAAATATATACGTACACGCAACCTCGGGTTTGATAAAGAGAACCTGATCTATATGCGCATGACGGGTGAGCTGTGGGGTAAATATCAGACGCTGCGCACATCGCTCGAACAAAATCCGCTTACCAGTAATTTTACGTTTGTATCGGATCTGCCAACCAACCTCGTGAGTGGTACTGTAAATGTAGAGTGGGAAGGTAAAAATCCCGAGTCTCAACCCTTGTTCGCGAACATGGCGGTCGATGAAAATTTTATGGAAGTTTTTAATGCGACTTTGTTAAGCGGTCGTGGTTTTTCAAAAGATTTTAAAGCCGATACCGCCAGCTATATCGTGAATGAAAAGGCGTTGAAGATAATGAATATAGATCCTGCCAATGCTGTAGGACAAAGCTTAACGCTGTGGGGTAACAAAGGTACGATCATTGGCGTAGTGAAAGACTTTAACTTCAAGCCGATTCAGCAGCCCATCGAGCCGTTGATTCTGCGACTGAATACCTGGGGCGCATGGGGTGTAATACGAACCAAGCCGATGGAAACTGATAGAACTATTGCTGCGCTGGAAGGTATATGCAAGACACTGAACCCGGCCTATCCGTTTACCTATAATTTTATTGATAAAGATCTGGATAATATGTACCAGGCCGAGCAACGCCTCAGTAGTTTGTTTATGGTATTTGCAGGGCTCGCTATATTTATATCCTGTCTCGGTTTATATGGCCTGTCGGCATTCCTGGCTGAGAGGCGTACCAAGGAAATTGGTGTACGTAAAGTGTTGGGTGCATCGGTACCGCATATAGTATATCTGCTTTCGACTACTTTTACACGCCCGGTATTTATTGCCATGTTTATAGCAGGTCCGTTATCGTGGTATGCTATGAACCGCTGGCTTGAAATATTTGCATACCATGTAGAAATACATTGGAGTATATTTCTGATCGCCTTTTCGGTTGCGATATTAATTGCATGGTTAACCGTGAGTTATGAATCCATCAAGGCAGCGATCGCCAATCCGGCTAAATCGCTGCGTGATGAATAGTATATCTTCTTTATTCTGATCTGAGACTCTTTACCGGGTTAGCCAACGCAGCCCGTATCGATTGATAACTTACCGTGAGCAGGGTAATGGCCAGTGCGCCTAACCCTGCCATTGTAAGGATCCATACGCTGATGCTGGTGCGGTAAGCGTAGCTCTTCAGCCATTCGTCTAATATATAGTAGGCTATTGGTGTTGCAATCAAACAAGCCAGTATCACCAGTCCTACAAATTCTTTGGATAACATGCCCCACAGGTTGGTGACCGATGCTCCCAAAACTTTGCGGATGCCAATCTCTTTGGTGCGCTGCTCGGCCACGAAGGATGCAAGTCCAAACAAGCCAAGACATGATATAAATATAGCCAGGCATGCAAACACTGCAGCCAGTTTGCCAATGCGCTCTTCGGCCCTGAACTTGGATGCGTAGGATTGATCTACAAAATTATACTCGAACGGTATATCCGGAATTATTTTGGTAAATACTGGTTCTACTTTAGCGAGCGCCTCACTGGTACTCATCGCCGGATTAAGACGCAGCAACAATACACCTTTATAACCGAAGGTGAAATATACCGAAGAACGAGTAGACTCGAAGGGTGACTCCATAACCATGTCTTTGATAACGCCTATGATGGTAAAGTCTTTGTCTACACCCCACGGACGGTTAGCCCAATGTATAACTTCGCCTACGGGATTTTCAAGTCCCATTTCTTTTGCAGCCGATTCATTGATTACCATCGCAGAAGAATCACTGGCCATATCAGGAATAAAATCCCGTCCGGCAACAAATTGCCATCCTACAGTTTTGCCAAACTCCGGTGCTACATTCAGTGTAGCAAAGCCTTCTTCGTCCTTGTTCGGATCTTTACCTTTCCAATTAAATCCTCCGTTGTTAGACCATATACCGGTAACTTCTCCGCCTGACTCCGCTACTTCAATCACAGCTCCCGTAGCTTTTAATTCTGTACGAAGTACATCGGCCTGCTTATTATATTCATCTGATTTTTTCCACATCGATATCAGTCCTTCGCGGCTATAACCAACCGGTCTGTCTTTAACAAACATGATCTGGTGATAGATTACACCGGTACAGATCATCAGAACTACCGATACGGTAAATTGCAGAGTAACCAATACCTTGCGCGGTATAGATGCCGTGTTGCGTAAGCGGAATGTTCCCTTGAGTATATGCACGGGATTGAACGATGATAAATATAGCGCAGGGTAGCTTCCGGCAAGCAGTCCGGTGAGTAGTATAAACCCAAGTGAAATCAACCAGAAATATACCAGGTGCCACGGCATGGTCATTCCTTTTCCTGCCAGTTGATTAAACCACGGCAGCGATAAACTTACCAGGCAAAGTGCTGTTATAAAAGCGAGTATAACTACCAGGAACGACTCACTGAAAAACTGTCCAATCAATTGCCTGCGTACCGAGCCTATTGTTTTACGAATGCCAACTTCCTTCGCACGCTTTTCAGAACGCGCAGTGCTCAGGTTCATAAAGTTTATACAGGCGAGTAATAAAACAAATATACCGATGGCCCCCATAAACCAAACAATCTGCACCGGGCCATTTTGCAGAACGCCCTCTTCAAAGTTTGAGTACAGATGCCATTTATCCATGGGCAACAGATGTACTTCAGGTTTGTATTTCATTTCCTCTTTCAGGTAGTCGATGTCCTTGATCGCATTCATTTCTGCGTTAAAGATGTTGGCACCGGCACGCTCCATGGAGATGTTGGGTTGTATCTCTACATATACCATCAGGAAGTGATTCTCCCATCCTTGTTTAGCTATCCAGTCTTCTCGTTTAAGACGGAATTTCCAGGGTTCAAAGAAATTTATACCGTGGAACGCTGAGTTTTTCGGAAAGTCTTCATATACACCTGTAACAACAACATCGGTAGTACCATTTACTTTTAGCGGTTTCCCCAGCGGATCATCATTACCAAAGAAGGCTTTGGCAGTAGATTCAGAAATCATCATGGAGTGCAGATCATCCAGTCCCGACCACGTACCATACTTCATTTTCCAGGTAAACATTTCAGGCGCACTTTCACCTATATACATACCGGTTCGTGACAGTTTTTTGTCACCTGCAGATAATACGGCACCAAAACCACCGGGACCGGATGTCGGCACCACATGTTTGAAGTTGGTGCCATAGGTGGTTTGAAGTTCTTCTATTAACGGATAGGGTAAATAATCCTGTCCTATAAAATGTTTACCTTGAAAAGTACCTCCCTTTATTACCTGTGCTATACGCGGGTAATTGGTGTGATAGTGATTGAAGGAGAGTTCATCGTAGACCCATAAACCTATAATTATAGCGACCGCCATACCTGTAGCGAGTCCGCCTATATTTATAAAGGAATAGCCTTTATACTTCAGCAAATTTCGTATGCCGATTTTGAGATAGCTTTTGATCATTGCATAATGATTTAAGTTGTGATAGGAAGAGGATGGTTTAATGATGCCCGGCCTGAAAAGCAGGAGTACATCAACTATGAATTTTATATCAGCTTTTCGTTTACCGGATGTGTCGTGTCGCTCGTGGTATAATTCCATCAGATCACCTTCTATATGATATAGCAGGTGGGGATGACAATACCATCGGAAGAACCGAAGAAATAGTCGCGGTGGAGATCGTCTGGTAGTAGGCCTCATTGTCCTGCAATCTTTACCTGTAAAGCAACTTTTGGTATAGAGCGCCAGAGGTCTTCGCGGGTGTTCCGGGTATATTCCATCGCTTTTTTACCCAGGGCAGTGATCTCGAAATACTTCTTCGGCCGGCCGGCACGTTCTTCTGTTGTTTCGCCATCATGCGAGCGTATATACCCTTTATCTTCGAGGCGCTTTAGCGCAGTATGCAGCGCACCCATACTAACATTACGCGAGAGTCTGTTCTCAATTTCTTTCTTGATGGAAACTCCGTAAGCGTCATTGTAGAGCACACCAATGGTGAGAATAACTACTTCTTCGAATTCACCCAGTTGATACTTCTTCATGCTGAATAATTAATTCCTAAATGTAGGAATAATAATGATGCCAGTTTTAAAACCGTGTAATCAGAGTGCAAACCGCTATGCTTGTTAAGAGGAGTGTTCGGTAGTGAACAAGATGCGAACACCTGAACGAGTTGTAGCTAACCGGAATATATAGCAGGGAGCCGTTGTGAAGTATAGATGTTATATAAATAAGAGAGGGTGCCTTGTACAGGCACCCTCTCTTATTTCTTGCAGATATATACTTACTTCTTCTTATTCTTCTTAAGTGAGTTAAAGAACTTCACCCAGTTAAACGGGTTGAGGAACGGGTTAGTAACAGGTTGAAATTTAGCACTTGTTGAACTTGCCCATTGATTGAGATAGTATCGCTGGTTTTGATAGCCATCCATCGGTGTAGTCTTGATCATGAGGGCCAGCAATTCCTGGTTCATATTTTTCTTGTCGATGCGCTCATCTTCCAACGGCATGTTCAAGGCAAGTACAGCCTGCTTGAATACTTCTTCCGTAGGGAACGGCATGATCACGACTTCCGGCAGTAACGTTGTGTCCTGCAACATCGTGATAATAATGGTTTGATACTCCGGAGAATCCTCAGGCACAATAAAAGTCTGGTGTTGATAGCCTACCGAGCTGATCAAAATCTCATCGCCTGTTAACACGGGCATCGAGAAAAAACCAACCGAGTTTGTTGTTGTTCCGCGTCCTGCTTTCGGTACATATACGTGTACACCGGGTACTGGTCTGCCGCGCACGGTGTCTTCTTCAATAACAACACCGGAAAGCTGGATAACACGCTTCTTTTGCTGAGCATGCACGAGCTGTGCCGAGCAAACCATAGCCAGCAACAGCGTTATGAGTGTAATGGATTTCAGTATGTACGATTTCACAGGATGCTTTCTCACTTTTCAAATATAGGGATAAGGCTTGCAACTGCCTAATTTCCCATACCTTTGGCCGTAAAGCAAGGATGTACCATGCGGCTAAAAAGTTTTAATCTTACGCTGGGATCGCAGATTTTTAAGGCTTGTGCTGACGAATCGCGGTTGCGGATTCTCCACCTCATTTTTATGAATGGTGAAATGTGTATCACGGATGTCGAAAAAATCCTTGATTTTACACAGGCCAAAACCTCGCGGCACCTCATTTATTTAAAAAATGCCGGCATTGTGGGGCACAGGCGTTACAACCACTGGGTGTTTTACCAGATTAAAGATGAAGTGTTCGAGATCATCAACCAGATCTTCCAGTTTTTGCGCAGAGATTCGCAGCTTCAGCACGATCAGCACATTTACCAAACTTTATTTACCAATCGGGAGTTAGCAGTTAATAACCGGCAGATACAACAGTGGCGCAGCGGACGCATGGAAAAAGAAAAATTAAAAAGTGATTAGGTTTGCACCCGCTGATGGCAACGAGATACCGAATGACCGGAAAACGTTGTTTAAAAGTTTGACTATCATTTGATTTGAATTACAATTAAGACAAGCATAAGACCCGAATTTGTGAAAGAGTATACATGCATTTTTTTTGACCTGGATCATACCTTGTGGGATTTCGAAACCAATTCGCGGGAAACACTTCAGGAATTATATCATCAATATGACCTGCACGCCAAAGGTGTAACGTCTATCGAAGAGTTTCAAGCCAAATTCAGAGAGGTCAATACAATTTTGTGGGAGCTGTATGACACTGGTAAACTCGATAGCGACACCATACGCAAGGAACGCTTCAAGCAGATATTAGGACACTTTGGTGCGTACGAAGAGAAACTCAGCAAAGATATATCTGCCGATTACCTGCAGGCGTGCCCGAAGAAAGGAAACCTGATGCCCTATACCATTGATGTGCTCGACTATCTGCATGGAAAGTATAAACTCTCCATCATTACCAATGGCTTTGATGAGATACAACACATCAAGATGAGTTCGGGTAACATTCACAAATACTTCGATCACATCGTAACATCACAAAAGGCCGGGCACAAAAAACCTTCTCGCGAAATTTTTGATTTTGCGTTGAAGACCTATGCTGCACAATGCCACGAAGCAATCATGATTGGCGACAACCTGCTGACGGATATCGGAGGCTCGCGCAGTGCATCCATCGACAACGTTTTTTTTAATCCTGAAAAGAACAA
>DJFR01000273.1:11861-12369 GCA_002432545.1 Flammeovirgaceae bacterium UBA5867
AATTTATGCCGAAAGGATTTTTTCAAGTTCCTGATCCGAAGAACGAACCCGTTTTAAGTTATGCTCCCGGAAGTAAAGAACGCGCTGCACTGAAGAAAGCTTTGGAAGAAGCACGCGCACTCGAAACAGACATTCCAATGTATATCGGTGCCGAAGAGGTGCGCACCGGAAATAAAAAGAAACTATCGCCACCACACGACCACAAGCATACGCTGGGATATTTTCACGAAGGCGATGCCAAACATGTAGAGCAGGCGGTTAACGCTGCACTGGCGGCAAAAGAACAGTGGGCGAATTTAGGTTGGGAACACCGCGCATCTATATTTCTAAAAGCTGCCGATCTGCTCGCAGGTCCGTATCGCTACAAGATCAACGCGGCTACCATGTTAGGACAATCGAAGAGTCCGTTTCAGGCAGAGATCGATTCGGCTTGTGAGCTAATCGACTTCCTTCGTTTCAATGTATACTTCATGCAGCAGATATACCAGGAACAACCGGCATCATCACC
>DJFR01000048.1:0-129 GCA_002432545.1 Flammeovirgaceae bacterium UBA5867
AAGCCTATATGTTATTTTTCTTCCCAAACTCTCTGCAACAAAGCAATATTTCGTTGTTATCTCTTCATGTGTGCTTCCGTCAGAGTCCTCGAGACGAGAAACTCAGCGGAGACGTTATTTTGTAATTCT
>DJFR01000048.1:165-15592 GCA_002432545.1 Flammeovirgaceae bacterium UBA5867
TGGATAAGCCTATATGTTATTTTCTTCCGAAACTCTCTGCAACAAAGCAAATTTTAGCGGAATCGTTCGTATAACAACCCCTTCCTTAAACTTGAATTCGATTTTTAAACTATCATTAGCTTTATTATCTAATTGTCGAATTGACTCGACATTTTCGATTTGAAGATATTCATCTTTAACTTCGAAAAAACCGTTAGTCTCACCGATGATCTTTTCATATATACCGAAGGATTTTATCACTATCACGTTCGGTGGGTTGACAATGGTCTTTGAGTATTCCTGAAGTTGAATCTGATCGTTGATCTTATATCGTTTATCTTTCACTTCAAAGGTATATGCCATAATAGTTAAAAATGGAATCATCATAGGAATCATTGTTATTACAGTAAAGACTAGTAATATGATGATATAGACTTTTGTCCATTTTTTCTTAATGTTCTTCTTTATAAGAAAGATGGTTAAGGCGATCCACGCCCAAAATAAAAGTTTGTCAGCCCAAAACCCTGACAGTGAAATTCCCTTTGATAAATAGAATACGACATCCAATAACAAAAGAGCTGTTAGCGCAATGTATACTAATAGCAATCTCATACGTGCTCTTTGCAAAAAATTATATGCACTGATAAAAATTTACTTCTTCTCCTCAAAAACTCTTTGCAGTAATGCAATCTTCTCATCCTTCTCCTTCAACAAAGCTTCAGTAAGTTTCTCATTGCGGAGGAAGAGTTCTTTTATTTCCGTCTTAAGAGATTTGATTTCGGTCAAAGCTTCATCCATCGAGTAAAATGTAGGATTGTAATTGATGCCGTTCAGAATAGCATGTTCTGTAAAGGTGTTTGAGATAATATTAACGGCAGTTTCCTCTGTGAAATTCTTAATCGCCTCAGCCGGCACCTTCAAAGCAGCAGCAAGTTCATCCAGCGAAGCTGCATCTATAATTTCCTTATTCTCCAGCATGGAGATTTTCTTTTGCGACCAGTCGCCACCGAGTTGGTCGGCAAGCGCTTCTTGTTTGAGGCCTAACATTTCGCGGAAGCGTTTTACATTTCTTCCCTGGTGTATGGTGCGGTTATCGGTTGTCATGTGTCAAATATAGCAGTTAAAGACGATCAAATATATTCTAAATTATCCATTTAACCGGATATGATTTCGGAAAAACGAACGAGTATATACATCGCGGTAAGTGCTACTTGCAGCCGTAATCAAAACCAAACAATGATGAACTTTTGTATTAATCAACCTTTCGGGAAACTCAATCCCAACGACCTGCAAAGTATACGGCACATGATGCGTGAGTTTTGTAGTACACATGATGCTGACAGCATATACATTGCTTTGTGGGATATGCTCAAGTATGCTCTCTGCAGCACAGAGATTTCTGACTGGGACGAGGAAAAACGCGCTGAGTATATATTCATCTTCGAAACGCTGGCACAACTGATCGAAGCAAGCTATGCGCTGGAAGATCTGTGGGAAAAGAATCCGGAATTATATTCTATTTGCTGTCAGATCGCTTCGAAAAAGTGAGGTATATAGGAAGGCCTGGAGCGTCTAAGTAAATAAAGCCGCGGAACAGCTACTAATCATCAGAGTCCTGGAGGCTGGTGACTTTGATGAGGGCATCAGGGAAGTCCGAAAGTCTGAAAAGTTTCAGAGCAACCGCTGCACTAAACACATCGTCTTCCGGACTTCCCGTCTTCACAGCTTCCCGACTTTTTCAACTCCGCGCTTCGCAGCCTTCTGCAGAACCACTCATCCCCAAATCGCCAACTCCCACATCCTCAACCGATTTTTAACGAAAAGAAGCCGTTGAATAACGTTGTTTCGTAAGCAGATAGCCATTATCTTTCAATCATGAACAGCAGGGTATTGGTACTTAATCAGGACAACAGCCCACTAATGGTATGCTCTGTAGAGCGTGCCTTTATTCTGGTGTTCCTCAACAAAAGTGAAATGGTGCGAACTGCCAATGGGCATAAGCTTCATTCCGTGAGCAAAAGTTATCCAATGCCATCAGTTATTCGTCTCAACCGATATGTTAACGCCCCTTACAAGGGCGTTAATCTTACCCGGCAGAATATATTCAAGCGCGACAATTACGAGTGCCAGTATTGTGGCACCAAGAAGGAGTTAACGATCGATCATGTTATGCCCCGCGCACGCGGTGGTGGCGATACATGGTTGAACCTGGCTACAGCTTGTAAAAAATGCAACGCCAAAAAAGGAGACTATACTCCGGAAGAGGCAAACATGCCCTTGCGCAGAAAACCTCATAAACCCTCTTACTCCATTTTCCTGAAAGACCACATGAATGGTCAGGCAGGAGAGTGGGACTCTTTTCTCACAGGCCATCATGGTCATCATTAATTTTTTAATATTTATTCATGTTTAGTCTTCAACAAAAAACAGCCGCCATTACGGGCGGAGGCAGCGGCATCGGTAAAGCCGTTGCAGAAGTATTTGCGCAGCAGGGAGCTGAAGTTTTTATTCTTGATCTTAACAAGTCGGCAGCAGAAGAAGTAGCTAAGGCGATTCAGGCGAAGGGTGGCAAGGCACACGCTTTTGCTGTGAACGTAGCCGACAACAAACAAACAAAAGATGTTGTGGCTGCTATAGCGCAACAGGCCGGCCGTGTAGATATACTGGTGAACAGTGCCGGTGTTTCGCATATAGGTCGTTTGGACAATACAACGGAAGAGGATTTCGATCGTGTGTTCAGTGTAAACGTAAAGGGAGTATATAACATGATGCAGGCTGTTATATACCAGATGAAGCAGCAGGGTGGCGGTGTAATTGTAAACCTCGCATCGATTGCCAGCAGCGTAGGTTTACCCGATCGCTTTGCATACTCAATGAGTAAAGGTGCTGTACTTACCATGACTTTATCCGTAGCGAAAGATTACCTGAAAGATAATATTCGTTGCAATTGTATATCTCCGGCACGCGTGCACACTTCGTTCGTAGATAACTTCATTGCGAAGACTTATCCGGGACAGGAGAAGGAAATGTTTGAGAAACTTTCGAAGACACAACCGATCGGCCGCATGGGCAAGCCGGAAGAAGTAGCATCGCTGGCATTGTATCTTTGNNTAATAAACCGTGAGCGTACGGATGCAGATGTTTCTTATGCAGATCGTTTTTAGAAAACTCGCATAAAACTATACATTTGTTCTTTCGATACACCGCTCTCTATAACCAATCATCATTAACCCCAAAAGAACACACGCACACGGGCTGTATTGTTGTCGATTTTACTTATAGTCATAATGACTAGCAGTTAGGCTGAAGCCGCGGTATAAAAGTAAAAATACAGTGTGCTGTGTACAGGAAATGTTTATAACTAACGTCTAATTATAAAAGATGAAATTACTTCGCTTTGGTGAACCGGGCACTGAAAAACCCGGAGTACTGGTTAACAATGAAATCGTAGATGTATCTGCTTTCGGTGAAGACTTCGGTGAGAAGTTTTTTGAGACAGGTGGTGTGGCGCGTTTGCAGGAGTGGCTGAAGAAAAATACTTCATTGCCTAAAGTGGGTAAAGATGTACGGATCGGGGCTCCGTTTACACGTCCGTCTAAAATCATTTGCGTAGGACTAAACTATACCAAACATGCGCTGGAGTCGAAGATGGATATACCGAAGGAGCCGATCATCTTCTTCAAATCTACAACGGCTTTGGTTGGACCTACGGATGATCTCATCATTCCACGCAACAGTACAAAAACAGATTGGGAAGTTGAGCTTGCTGTTGTTATAGGCAAAAAGGCTTCGTATGTGGAAGAGAAAAACGCGATGGACTATGTAGCAGGTTTCTGTTTACACAATGACTATAGCGAGCGCGAGTATCAATTGGAGCGCAACGGTCAGTGGGTGAAAGGAAAGAGCTGCGATACATTTGCTCCGATGGGACCTTACATGGCAACAACTGATGAACTGCCGAACTATAACAAGCTGCACATGTGGCTGAAAGTAAACGGACAGATGATGCAGGATAACAATACCGATGACATGATCTTTGAAGTACCATTCCTGGTAAGCTATATAAGCCAGTTTATGACGTTGCTTCCGGGTGATGTTATATCTACCGGTACACCTGCAGGTGTAGGTCTTGGTTTCAAGCCTCCTATATATCTGAAGAAGGGTGACGTGATCGAACTCGGTATAGAGAATCTCGGTGAGCAACGCCAGGTAGCAAAGTAAATCTTTGCTAGATATAGATCCTCTGAAATTATATAGTACAAAATTTAAGACACCTATAGCTACATGCCTGCTATTGATGCGCACCAGCATTTCTGGAAATATAGTCCGGTGAAAGATGCCTGGATTACGGATGATATGAAAATCATTCAACGTGATTTTCTTCCGGAAGATCTGGCACCTGTGTTGGCGAGCAATGGTATAGAGGGATGTGTAGCGGTGCAAGCCGATCAGTCGGAAGAAGAAACTCGTTTTCTTCTTTCGCTGGCGGATAAACATGATTTCATTCAAGGCGTTGTTGGCTGGATAGATCTGCGTGCCGATAATCTTGCTGAACGACTCACCTATTTCTCAAAGTATAAAAAGCTGAAAGGCTTTCGTCATATCCTGCAAGGTGCGCCTGCAGGTTTTATGCTCGATCCTGAATTTATACAGGGCGTAAAGACGCTGGCAGATTTTAATTTTACATACGATCTGCTGGTATACCAAAACCAGTTGCCGGAAGCAATTGAGTTTGTAAAGCAACTTCCCGAAGTCAAGATTGTTATCGATCATCTTGCGAAACCCTCCATCCGCACGGCAGATATAGCGGCATGGAAACGTGATATAGCTTCGATTGCAATATTCAAAAATGTTCATTGTAAACTATCGGGAATGGTAACAGAGGCCGACTGGAAAAACCGGAAGGCTGATGATTTTATACCGTATCTCGATGTATTGTTCGATGCATTTGGAGCCGGACGAATTCTATACGGATCAGACTGGCCCGTGTGTCTCGTGGCTGCCTCGTATCAGCAACAGTTATCGATTGCTCAAACGTATCTTTCTACATTTTCAGAACACGAAAAGCTGTTGGTGATGGGTGAAAATGCCAGGAAGTTTTATAATCTTTAGGCATGGATTTAAATCTCAAAGACAAAGTAGTAATTGTAACAGGCGGTGCGAAGGGCATTGGAGAAGGCATTGTAGAAGTACTGGCGAAAGAAGGTGCTGTGCCTGTGATCGTTGGAAGAAAT
The DNA here is from genome assembly GCA_002432545.1 of Flammeovirgaceae bacterium UBA5867. Taxonomy (GTDB): domain Bacteria; phylum Bacteroidota; class Bacteroidia; order Cytophagales; family Cyclobacteriaceae; genus Ohtaekwangia. The sequence continues at coordinate 5,379 of DJFR01000048.1, forward strand.
GAAGCAGACAATTTAGTCACGCTCAATAAAATTTCAGGAAAAGGTTTTCAGGTAGTAGCCGAGCTTACTGATCCGCAGCAAAGTAAAAATGCTGTTGATGCTGTAATACAAAAATATGGAAGGATAGATGGCCTGGTAAACAATGCTGGGGTAAATGATGGCGTTAACCTGGAGAACGGAAGCTACGAAGCCTTTATGGCATCGCTTCATAAAAACCTGGTACACTATTATCTCATGGCGCATCACGCTTTACCTGCATTGAAGAAATCGCAAGGATCTATAGTAAATATAGGCTCCAAGACTGCGGAGACAGGGCAGGGTGGCACATCTGCGTATGCAGCATCCAACGGAGGCCGCAATGCATTAACGCGCGAGTGGGCGGTTGAATTGCTGAAGTACGGTATACGTGTAAATGCGGTGATCGTAGCCGAGTGCTATACTCCGCTCTATGAAAAATGGGTACAGACTTTACCAAATCCCGAGGAGACATTACAACGCATCACTGAAAAAATACCGCTCGGTAAACGCATGACTACCTCAGAAGAGATTGCGAATGCCGTAGCGTTTTTACTCTCCGATAAATCCAGTCACACTACAGGACAACTTATCTATGTGGATGGAGGTTATGTGCATCTCGACCGAGCCATATCCTGACACCTTTTTTAATTATATATAACCTACAACCAAACAATACCATGCCGATCGTAAACACCGAAACTATAACCACGAGCGAGCCGGTTACCGCCAATCGTTCCTACCTCGTTCCATTTATACTGGTTACAAGTTTATTTTTCCTCTGGGGACTTGCCAACATCATGAACTCTGCGCTTATCGCGCATTTTCAGCCGGTGTTTGAGATCAGTCGCGCGCAGGCTTTGTTGGTGGAGACTGCTTTCTATTTAGGATATTTCACCATTGCTATACCAGCAGGTTTATTCATGGAAAAGTATAGCTATAAAAAAGGTATACTCTTCGGACTGTTACTCTACGCAGTTGGTGCGTTATTATTTATACCTGCTGCTAAGTTAATGACGTTCGGTTTCTTCCTGGTAGCCCTATATGTTATTGCCAGCGGACTCGCATTTCTGGAAACAGCAGCGAATCCATACGTAACAATATTAGGAAAACGCGAAACAGCCGTACAGCGTCTTAACTTGTCACAATCGTTTAATGGTGCTGCACTTGTGTTCGGCCCGTGGATAGCAGGTCAGTTTATATTNNNNTATGTAATGCTGGCCGGTATAGTATTGTTCGCTGCGTTTTTGTTCTTCGTTACCAAAATGCCTGAGCCTTCCAAAACATCTACACTGCGTTTTGATAAAGCTATATTTAAAGAGCGTCACCTGATGTTTGCTGTAATAGCACAGCTTTTCTATGTAGGCGGACAAGTAGGTATCTGGGGAATCACTATTAACTACGTTACCGAATTGATACCGGAGACAAGTAAAGAAGTTGCTTCTAAATACTATATGCTTGCCGGTACATTGTTGTTTGTATCGGGCCGGTTTTTAGGAACGTTTATCATGACGTATGTAAAAGACCATAAGCTGCTGACTATATACGCAGCAATTACTTCGTCACTGTGCGTTATTGGAATTTTTGCTCATGGTGAAATAGCTGTATACGCCTTGCTGGCAACGAACTTCTTTATGTCGATCATGTTCCCGACTATATTTGGTCTGGGTGTTCGTAATCTTGGCGAGTCTACCAAACTTGGTTCATCGCTTATTATCATGTCGATTGTGGGTGGAGCTGTTCTGCCTCCGTTGATGGGATTGTTTGCCGATACGATCGGTATACAGCAATCATTGATTATTCCTGCGGTGTCATTCCTTGTAGTACTGTTCTACGGAGCGAATGGCTATAAATTGAATCACGCCAAGTAAGATGAAGCGTTATTGCCTTGCACTTGATTTAAAAGATGATCCTCAACTCATAGCTGAGTATGAGGATCATCATAAAAAAGTTTGGCCCGAAATACTGAAGAGCATTCACGATGCCGGTATAGATTCTATGGAGATATACCGTGCAGGCAATCGCCTCTTCATGATCATGGAAGTAAACGACACTTTCTCATTCGAGAAAAAATCCAAAGCCGATAGCACGAATCCAAAGGTACAGGCCTGGGAAGAACTGATGTGGAAATACCAGCAGCCGTTGCCTGTTGCCAGAGTTGGCGAGAAATGGATCATCATGGAAAGGATCTTCGAATCGTCCGTTCGCTAGTATACATATACCTTTGTAAAATTCTGAGTTTTCTCCGTGCCTCTGTGCCATGGATTTAGTTCTACGTTGTTAAAATTTAACGTTACCCGTTATGGAATCCTTTTCCACGTTGCATCTCATCAAAAGAAACTGACCAACCTGTATATCTATGAATAAAATACAAGTATTATCAGCTGCTATGACTATCATAGCATTGCATGCAAGTGCCCAACGCTGGCTTCCGGTAGGAGGTGGTATCCTGCTGAAAGATAAACAAGAGGAGACCGATGTAAAGATTGCTGTCGTGCGCGATGATGAGCCGGAACCGGAACGTGGTAACGGAACAATCAAAGCCCTTGCGGTTTACAACGGAGCACTCTATGCAGCAGGTGTGTTTAAAATGGCTGGCGGAAAACCAGCTAATAACATTGCCCGGTGGGACGGAAAGGCATGGTCGCCTGTAGATATAGGTATAGATGGCATTGTAATGGCACTATATGTATACAAGAACGAACTCTATGCCGGAGGACTTTTTGATAAAGCCGGTAATACAACTGTGAAAAATATAGCGCGCTGGAACGGCAAAACATGGTTGCCTGTGGGAGCGGGTATCAACAGCGAAGTGGCAGCTTTACATGTTTATAAAGATGAGCTATATGCAGCCGGAAGTTTTTCAGAAGCCGGTAATAAACCTGCTAAGGGTATAGCAAGCTGGAATGGTAAAACATGGTCCGCAGCCGGAGCGGGCGTGCCCAATGATATATATGCGCTCGCCGAATATAAAGGTGAACTCTATGCCGGTGGTACATTTGTATTGGATGAGCAACGCCAGCATTATACAAGCAATCTGCTAAAATGGAATGGCAAAAGCTGGACAGGCGTTGCTGACTTTAACGGAGCTATAACAAGTCTCGCAGTGAATAAAGATAAACTTTGCGTGAGCGGATACTTTAGTCACGCGAACAATACAACAAACGTGTCTATGGTGGCACAGACCGATGGAAAGCATTGGACATCCGTTGGAAAAGAACCGATAGGATATTATGTAAACCGTGCGCGCACTTCGGTACATGTATTATTCTCGTATAACAATTCACTCTATGCCGGTGGCGATTTTGTAAGTGCGCAAAGTAAACCTGCCAATAGTATAGCCAGCTTTGACGGAACAGCGTGGACTGCGTCTGGTGCAGGTGTTGATGGTTCGGTGGGTACGTTTGCTGTATACAATGGAGAATTATATGCAGGTGGTGCTTTTATCAACGCTGGCAACGATGTAGTAAATGGTATTGCCCGTTTGAGCATTGACTCAAAGTAGGATAGCTTATCGTTACGTCTGGCATGATAACCTCTGTGTGTACTGCGCGCAGAGGTTATTTTTTTACCGAGATAACGGTTTATCTTGCTCATTATCAATGGGTAATAATTGTTATTTGTAAAAATATACCAATTGGTATATTTTTACGGCCGATATGACCAAGGGCGAACGCACACGGCAACACATTATCGAGAAAACAGCTCCGCTGTTTAACAAGAAGGGATTTGACGGTACTTCACTATCGGATCTAACCGAGACCACCGGACTTACTAAAGGTGCTCTCTATGGTAATTTTACTGACAAGGATGAGATCGCGCTGGAGGCCTTTAAATATTCCATTCAAAAAGTTAAAGATATAGCACGTGCTAAAGTGGAGAAGGCTGATACATACCGAAAGCAACTGTTCGCGTTGTTTGATTTTTATGCCGAGTATGTTTTCGATCCGCCTATACCGGGTGGATGTCCGATGCTGAATATGGCGATTGAAGCCGATGATCACCGTACTGCTATGAGTAAAGTAGTAACGAAAGAACTAATGGACACTATATCCTTCATAACATCGCTGATAGAGAAAGGTATAAAAGCAGGGGAGTTCAAAAAAGATATCAAATCAAATGAAATTGCTTACACGCTCTTTTGTTCTATAGAAGGAGCGCTTATGTTTGCCCGCGTGGAAAAATCAGACGAACCGATGAAGATCATCATTCGTCATTGCAAGAACTTAATTAATCAAATAAGTAAATAAAAGAAGTATGCAACAACGCAGAGTAGTCGTTACAGGCATGGGAACTTTGTCGCCATTGGGTAATACCGTGGGTGAGTTCTGGAACAACCTGATTAACGCCAAGAGTGGTTCAGCACTTATCACCAAGTTCGATACCACAAAATTCAAGACCAAGTTTGCATGTGAACTGAAAGGGTACGACCCGTTGAATTATTTTGAAAAAGCAGAAGTAAGAAAGCTTGATCCCTTCGCTCAGTATGCATTGGTGAGCAGCGACCAGGCTATAAAAGATTCAGGTCTTGATCTGAATGCTATTGACAAAACACGTGTAGGTGTTATCTGGGGATCGGGTAACGGAGGCTTCTATACTTTTCAACAGGAAATTATAGAGTATGCGAAAGGTGATGGTACACCGCGCATCAATCCATACTTTATACCGAAGGTAATCGTAGATATAGCATCCGGCTGGATCTCGATGAAGTATGGTTTTATGGGACTTAACTTCTCCACCGTATCAGCATGTGCTACATCCAACACCGCGATCATCGATGCGATGAACTATATACGGTGGGGCAAAGCAGAAATTATAGTGGCCGGTGGATCAGAAGCTGCTATCAACGAAGCCGGTATAGGAGGTTTCAGTGCGTTGAAAGCTTTATCAACACGCAACGATAATCCTGCTGCAGCATCGCGTCCGTTTGATGTAGACCGCGATGGTTTCGTAATGGGTGAAGGTGCCGGTGCGTTGATACTCGAAGAATACGAACACGCGAAGCGCAGAGGTGCACGCATCTATGCTGAAGTTGCCGGAGGAGGTATGTCTGCCGATGCATATCACTTAACTGCTACGCACCCCGAAGGTGCCGGTGCTATGCTTGGCATGAAGTGGGCGTTGGAAGATGCAAACCTCAAGCCTGAAGACGTAGATTATCTGAACCCGCATGCTACATCAACACCGGTAGGAGATGAAAGTGAAATGAAAGCAGTTTCGAAATTCTTTGGCGATCATGCCAAGAAGCTGCACATCAGTGCTACCAAATCGGCAACAGGTCACTTGCTGGGAGGTGCCGGTGCGATTGAGGCGATCATCAGTATAAAAGCGATCGAGAACGGAATTATACCGCCAACAATCAACACACAACAACTTGATCCGACTTTACCACAAGGGCTAAATATAGTATTGGGCTCAAGTATAAAGAAAGATATAAATGTAGCGATGAGCAACACGTTCGGCTTTGGCGGACACAACGCTACTGCCGTATTTAAGAAAGTATAGCACCATCCCGATAACTATCGGGATCGGGATAGAATCAGAAACGAAGTGTAAATACAGTTCGCACGTCAGGTTCTGATTCAACGGTGATAGAACCATTATGCATTTGCATAATTTGCCGCGACAGGCTCAGGCCAATACCTGAGCCTGTTCGTTTGGTAGTATAGAAGGGCACAAAGATGTGATCAATTGCTTCTTTAATTATACCCTGCCCGTTGTCGATAACTTCAATCAATATAGCCGAGCCATCGTAGCGGCCTATGAGTTCAAGTGCGGGTTGTTCGGTTTCTCCCAGAGCCTCAATAGCATTCTTAAGCAGGTTGATCAACACCTGTTCAATCATTTCAAGATCAGCCTGTATAGTCAGATATTCTGAACTGCATTCAACACGAAAATTGATGTTCGTCTTTTTCAGTTCGGTCTTCATCAACTGGGCAACATGTTCAAGTAAACTCTGTAGCCGTACCGTTGCGACCTTCGGTTTGGGGAGTGAAGTATATTCACGGTAGGCGTCAATAAACTTGATCAGTCCTTTGCTTCGGTTCTCAATCGTACTTAAACCTTCACGAAGATCTTCTGCACCTTCTTCTTTCAATTCATAATGATTGCCCATCTTCTCCATATCATGATCTAATATTTCGCGCAGGGTAGAGGTGAGTGAAGATATAGGGGTAATGGAGTTCATGATCTCGTGTCTCAATACGCGTGTCAGGTTTTGCCACGCTTCGAGTTCCTGCTTCTGTAATTCAGGCTGAATGTTTTGCAGTGTAATCAGTTTTACATCGGTTCCACGAATACGCAGTTCAGTAGATTGAACCGTAAGGTATAGCTCGTTGCTTCCTTTATATAATTCACTCTTGCCCGGCTCTACACTGTTGATGGAATGGTATAGCTTGGGATTGATGGCGATCAGTTCATTGATATTTTTGATCGATGTGATACCCATAAACCGCTTGGCATTGGCATTGATCAGTTGAACATTGCCATCGATATCAAATGAAAGTATACCCGTGCGTACCTGTTGTACAACGGTGTTCAGGTATTGACCATGTTCTTCTTTTTCCGAGCGTGCCTTGCGAAATGCTTCCAGCACTTCGTTGAAAGCTTCGTTGAGATCTCTGAAACTTTTACCAAGTTTATTATCGGAAGCAAAACCGGAGATGAAGTCGGAATATTTTACAGACTCTAGAAAGCGTGTAAGCTTACGGTTCGTCTGACTGACAAATCGAAAAATTTCTACGAGCTGTAACACGATGATCGTGCCCATGAGCATAGCAGCAAATAACATGTTCGGTCTTACAACCATGTACATGAATAGCGCCATGGTTAATCCCAACATCACCACCCGCAGAATAACGCGGGTACGAAAATCTTTAAAGCCGAAGTTCACGGAATGCGATCGAAAATTTACCTGTTCAAAGTTCCAAGTTAAAAGAATACTTGTTCGTTTCTACTATGTCACATGAAACTTTGAACACGAAGTACGGTTAAAGTCCATACTTCTCTAATCTCCGGTATAATGATGATCGTGTTAGTCCTAATTCTGTTGCTGCCTGCGTAATGTTGCCGTTGTATTTTTTCAGCACTTTGCGGATCAGCAGTTTTTCAACTTCCTCCAGGTTGTACTGTTCGAGACTTAACTGACCATCTTCTTTTCCCGAAGAAGGTGTGAAGTTGAAATCTTCGGGTTGCAATACACTGCTGTTGCTAAGGATCACCGCGCGTTCTATAGCATGCTGCAGTTCGCGGATGTTACCCGGCCACGGATGTTTGTGCATGCGCGTCATAGCACCTTCGCTGATCTTCGTTACACTTTTCTCGTACTTCTGTGCGTAGTATTTCAGAAAGTGTGTAGCCAGTAAAGGTATATCTTCGAAGCGTTCGCGAAGAGCCGGTATTTCGATCTCGATGGTGTTAATGCGATATAGCAAATCCTGGCGGAAGCGATTCTCTTTTACCATTTCATATAGCGGCATGTTGGTTGCGCAGATGAGGCGAATGTTGATCGGTGTTTCTTTATTCGATCCTACACGACTTACTTTTCTGTTCTGTAATACAGTAAGAAGTTTCGCCTGCAGCGGCATGGATAAATTCCCGATTTCATCAAGAAAGAGTGTGCCGTTATTGGACAACTCAAATCTTCCCGCACGATCTTCTTTGGCATCGGTAAATGCACCTTTCTTATGACCGAAGAGTTCGCTTTCAAAAAGTGTTTCAGTAATAGAACCCAGATCAACGCCTACAAAGTTTTCATTCTGGCGTGATGAGTTTTTATGTATAGCACGCGCGATAAGTTCTTTACCTGTACCATTCTCTCCGAGGATCAAAACATTTGCATCCGTACGTGCCACACGATCTATAGTCTGGAAGATCTTTTGCATGGCACCGCTTTGTCCGATGATCTCGCTGAAGCGGTTGTTCAGCGCCTGGTTGATCTCGTGATTTTTTATTTTCAGATTCTCAATCACATCACGCGACTCACGCAAACGCATCGCGGAATATAGTGTGGCGAGTAACTTTTCATTTTCCCATGGCTTCAATACAAAATCGGTAGCACCTGCTTTTATAGCCTTTACTGCCATTTGTATATCACCGTATGCCGTGATCAATACTACAACCGAAGAAGGATCGATCTGAAGTATACGTTCGAGCCAGTAATATCCTTCGCTGCCACTGCTTACATCTTTGGTGAAGTTCATATCCAGCAGAATAACATCATAATCTTCGTTACTCATCAGGGCGGGTATAGCCTCCGGATTTTTCTCGATATCAACCTGCGCGAAATGTCGCTTCAGGTGCATCTTGGCAGCTTTNNTAGGGTTTAAAATTAAGGTCAAAGTATATATATATACCCTTACGCCACGCACTACCTATACGCATCATCGCCTTCCAACATACACACGTACCCACTCAAACACGTAAACACACCAAGAGCATCGTCCGCTAGCGGGCAAAGCGTGTACCGAAACCGTTACACCGTAAAAAACTGTGAAAAACACGTTTCTGGGCAATTTTCAATAAAAAATGTCCGTTCGCATCCGGACACACACGTTCACATGTGAACGAGAACTGTACTGCAATAATGTTGAATTCAAGTCAAATTCGCGTTCTGGCGCTTGGCACACTTGTTGGCTTACCGCCATTGTCCGCAACGTATAGCGAACGTAATCGGGTGACACGATTAACGAGAAGTATATACCGGGGCGACCTTATAACTCAATACGAATGGACAAACAGCTTAAGAAGAAAAAGTGGACGGTAAAGCGTCTTGCCACCTATGGTGGAATTTCCGTGTTAGTAATCTTTGTAGCATATCAGCTCATCTTTGCTGACAGACGGCAAAAACTAAAAATCGAGAAAGACAAGATCACGATCTCAACCGTAGGCCGCGGTGTATTCCAGGAATTTATTCCGCAGACGGGTACCGTTGAGCCTAGCCGCACGGTATATCTCGATGCTATTGAAGGTGGAAAAATAAAACGCGTAGTGGCTGAAAGCGGTGCTATGCTGAAAGAAGGAGATATAATTTTAGAATTAAGCAACCTTAACCGCGAATTGGATGTCTTAAGTCAGGAAGCGCAGTTGAGTGAAAGTATAAACCGTAACCGCGATACACGTTTGGCTATTACGCAGAACGACTTGCAGCAAAGGCAAACACTGGCGCTCATTCAAAGTCTGTTAGCGACTTTGGAGCCACAGTATAAACGTGAAAAAACTTTGTACGAGAAGAAACTGATCTCCAAACAGACTTTCGAAAAGACAGAGGCAGACTATAACTATAACCTGGAGCGTTGGAAGATTACGTATGAAGCGTATAGAATTGATTCGATCGACCGGATACGCCAGCTTCGTAATATAAACCACCTGGAGAGCCGCATGAGCCAGAACCTGGATGGTGTTGGAAGAATTCTGGATAACCTGGTGATTCGCGCTCCGATCGAGGGACAGTTGTCTCGTCCGCAGCTGGATGTTGGACAAAGTATAACTCCTGGTCAGCGTTTAGGACAAGTAGATATAGTTGGAAGCTATAAAGTACGTGTACCCATAGATGAACTATACCTGCCACGTATCACTACAGGATTGCATGCTACGACAACGTTTAACAATAAGGATTATAAACTGGAGATCATGTATATATATCCTACGATCGAGAACGGTAGATTCTTTGTAGACATGAACTTCGTTGGTGAAACACCTTCTGGTATACGCAGAGGTCAGTCACTGAGATTGCGTATTGAGTTAGGACAGTCTTCTGAAGAATTGTTGTTGCCGGTGGGTGGCTTCTATAAAGATACCGGTGGAAACTGGGTATTTGTAATGGACAGCGAGAACCGTGCTGTGCGCAGAGATATAAAGTTAGGAAGAAAGAATACCGAGCACTTTGAAGTGCTGGAAGGATTGCAGCCGGGTGATAAAGTAATCACATCGTCATACGAAAACTTTGGTGATAGTGAGGTATTGTTACTGGACTAATGTAACTTTTGTTTAAAATAGAAGTACTACTAAAGCATCTGTAAAACTTATTTGATAAACTGAACATCATAACCACAATAAAATAAACCTGCCATGATCAAACTGAAAAATCTTGAAAAAGTCTACACGACAGAAGAAGTAGAAACAACAGCCTTGAACAACATCAACCTCGAGATCAAAGAGGGAGAGTTTGTGGCCATCATGGGCCCGTCTGGTTGTGGAAA
>DJFR01000048.1:15606-28625 GCA_002432545.1 Flammeovirgaceae bacterium UBA5867
GAAGTAGCCAGGTATTCAGAACGCCAGCGTGCACAGCTTCGTAAAGGTTCCATAGGTTTCGTATTCCAGAGCTTTAACCTTATTGACGAACTTACTGTATTCGAAAATGTAGAGTTACCGCTCCTGTATATGAAAGTGCCTGCAGCAGAACGCAAGCAGCGCGTGGAAGAAGTACTCGAGCGTATGAACATCATGCACCGCAGAAACCACTTCCCGCAGCAACTCTCCGGTGGTCAGCAGCAACGCGTAGCTATATCACGTGCTATTGTAGCAAAACCTAGAGTAATATTGGCCGATGAACCTACCGGTAACCTTGACTCTGCCAACGGTGAAGAAGTAATGAAGCTCCTGTCTCAATTGAATGAAGAAGGAACAACTATCGTAATGGTAACTCACTCTCCATACGATGCAAACTATGCACACCGCATTGTTAACCTCTTCGATGGTAAAGTAGTAACCGAGAACATCAAGGAACATTTCCATATTTAGTCCCAGGTATACCGCTTCTTGCTATACCCTTTAAACCACAAAGGAGCAGGAGCCGGTTGATCGTGGCGGTCATATACTGGCAAGTACTCCTTATAATATATAGCCCGGCTTAACCAGTCGGGCTTTTTTATTGACCGGAAGTGAACATGGGGTTGTACAGTTCCGAATAATATACTGTTCGAAATAGGCTATAGATGCACTTTTGAGCGATGGCATATTTATTGGCCTGTGCATGCAACCTATTATCAGGTGTGGTAGTCTAATAACCATTCGACCCTTAACCCCATGATAAAAAACTATCTCCTCATCACTTTGCGTAGCATGATGAAGAATAAACTCTTCATCCTGATTAATGTGTTCGGTCTCGCCATAGGTATTGGCTGTTGTATTGTAGCGTATTTCAACTGGGAGTTTGATACTATTTTTAATACGCACCACGTGCATGCTGACAAAATATACCGTGTTAGTCAGGTACGCGAATTTGAAGGCACACAACGACTCTACGGGTATACTTCACTGCCGATGGGACCCACCGTTCGGCAAAATATACCCGATGCCGAAAAGGTAACAAGACTCAACCGTTCGTGGTCTAATTTCAAAGTAGAAGACAACTTGTTCCCCGGTGGTATAGCTTATGTTGATCCGGATTTCTTCGAGATGTTTTCATTCGAATTTATACATGGACAACCTGCCGATCTGAAGGATAAATCAAAAGTATTTCTAAGCGATGAACAGGCCAAGCGCCTCTTTGGCAGTACCGATGTTGTAGGCAAACAGCTTACGCAGGTACTCGGCACCGAGCTGAAAGAATTTACCGTAGGCGGTGTATTTAAAAAGCAACCACAGAGTTCAAGCTTCCGCTTCCAGGCCTATATGCACTTTGATAATTTCTTTGACGATGCAAAAGATGTAACGGAAACTGATTGGAAAACATGGACAACGATGTTTGTTATGATTCCCAACCCGACACGGGTAAGCGCTATACATAAACAACTGCAGGCATACCGCGAGAACAACAACAAGGTTCGTGAAGATTTTATGGTAAAAGAATATGTGTTGGATCCATTTGTAGGAATGGCGCAGCGTGACGAGATAAACGATACCTGGAATGAGACATGGGATGCCAATCCGCGCTCGGCTGTATATGCACCGACCATTATGGCTGTGTTGGTATTGTTGATCGCTTGTTTCAATATGACTAACACGTCCATAGCTATATCTTCCAGGAGATTAAAAGAGATTGGTATACGCAAAGTGATGGGTAGTATGCGCGCGCAGCTGATCATGCAGTTCATAGGAGAAACCATGTTTATATGTTTTCTCTCGCTCGTTATCGGACTTTTCCTCGGGGAAGTATTGCTGAATGCATGGAATTCGCTATGGGAAGAAATGAAATTAACCTCACACTATATCGATAACCCGGGGTTTGTATTTTTCCTTATTGGTGTACTCCTGTTTACAGGATTGATTGCAGGCAGTTACCCTGCCTTCTATATCAGCAGTTTTGAACCGGTAGGTATATTAAAAGGAAAATTAAAGCTAGGCGGTACCAACTTGTTTACACGTGTGCTTCTTTGTTTGCAGTACGCTATATCATTACTTGCCATTGTATGTTCGATTGCATTCTACCAGAATTCCAAATATCAGCGCGACTTCGATCTGGGCTTTAATGAAGAAAGTGTCATTATAGCATACGTTGAAAACGGGAATGAATATGAAACGTATCGCAATGCATTGGTGCAGAATAAAGATATACTCTCCGTTGCCGGATCCAAGCACAGTATATTTTCACAGCGCTATAGAGATCCGTTGAAATATGAATCAAAGCAGTTTGAGGTTGATATCATTGATGTAGGCGATGATTATCTGAAGACGATGGGACTAACGCTGACCGAAGGCCGCGACTTCCAGAAAGACTCTGAAACAGATCGTAAAGAGTCGGTAATCATCACACAGAAGATGGCCGACATTTTCAAATGGGAGAAACCACTTGGCAAAGAAATACTCTGGCACGATACCGTTAAACTCTATGTAGTGGGGGTGGTAAAAGATGTATACACGGTAGGGCTCTGGGCGCAAATGGAGCCGATGATGATCCGGTATACCAGCCCGGAACAATATACCCACGTTATTGTGAATGCTCCCATCGAAAAATTAACATCTGTGAATGCCTATATGGAAGAGGAATGGAAACAGGTTTTTCCAAACCGACTCTATAACGGCCGCTATTTATATGAAGAGATGAAAGAAGCCTTTACCGTAAACGATAATATAGTAAAGATGTTTGTCTTCCTCGGTATCGTGGCGATGATCTTGTCGGCAACCGGACTGTTTACGCTGGTATCGTTGAATATAATCAAGAAGATGAAAGAAATTGGTGTGCGAAAAGTATTGGGAGCATCTATAGTCAACATTACCCGCATTATCAACACCGAGTTTATTATTATCCTGTTGATCGCTTCGGTGTTGGGTTGTGCACTGGGATATTTTATGGTAGATTTATTGATGGGCAGCATTTGGGATTACTACCAAAGCACAACGATTATAACATTTATTGTTTCAGTTATTGTGATGTTTACAATCTCTGCCGTCACAATAGGATATAAAGTTTTCAGCGCAGCATCGATGAACCCGGTGAATACGTTGAGGGATGAGTAAATAAAGCCGGAAAAGTCGGGAAGTCCGAAAGTTGGGAGGACAGGAAAGGATGATGGACGAGGAGGTGTATATATCTGCGTACCTTCATTCCGAATCAAACTTTCCGACTTCCGGACTTTATAGTTTTTCGAACTGTATTAAATTACTTTCCTCTCCACTGTAACCTCCATCCATACAAAAGCGTCACATAACAAATAAGCCGGTAAATATATTTCTATGCTAAAAAACTATTTTAAGGTAGCGTTTCGGAATATTCTGAAGCATAAGTTCTTTTCATTCATTAACATCCTGGGGATGACGATTGGGGTAACAGCCTGTTTGCTCATCATTCTGTATGTGTCGGATGAATTGAGCTTTGATAAGTTTCACACCAAGGCCGACCGCATGTACCAGGTTGGTTTACATGGAAAGATAGCAGGACAGGAGATATATACTTCAACAACATGTCCACCAATGTCGGCAGCGCTTGTGGCGGATATTCCGGAGATAGAGGAATCCACGCGATTGGACGGTTACGGATTGGCGGCTATCAAGTATGGCGAGAAAGCGTTTACAGAGGAAAAAATCTTTTATGCAGACTCTAACTTCTTTCAGTTTTTCAGTTTCAAACTTTTGGAAGGTGATGCCAAAACAGCGTTGAAAGAACCCAACTCCATTGTATTTACAACTGGTCTTGCTAAAAAATACTTCGGCAACGAATCAGCTATTGGTAAACTGGTTACGGTTGGTAATGATAGCACTACGTATAAAGTTACCGGTATTGCAGAAAATGCACCGAACAACTCGCACGTTATTTTTACGGCACTGATCTCGGCAAGTTCGGCTGAACATTTAAAACGAACGATATGGCTTAATAACGGCATGTATACGTATTTCATCCTGAATAAGAATGCAAAGCTGGAAGACGCTGTAAAGAAGTTTGATAACCTTGTGGTGAAGTACGTTGGTCCTGAGATAGAGCGGTTCATGGGTGTTTCGTTGAAGAACATGAAAGAGCAGGGTGGTGCTTATGGATACTTTGCTGAAAAAGTTACGGATATACATTTGCGTTCAAAAGCGCAGCATACTATAGAGCCTCCTGGTAACATCACGTATGTATACTTCTTTGCCGGTATAGGTATATTTATCATCATCATCGCTTGTATCAATTTCATGAATCTCTCTACGGCACGTTCTGCCGGAAGAGCAAAAGAAGTTGGNNCGCGGAGTCCATGATCTATAGTCTTATTACGGTTATACTGGCATTGGCTACCTGTTATTTCCTGCTGCCGTTCTTTAATACACTGGCCGGTAAACAACTGGGCATGGGTATATTTCTGACGCCTGTATTTATCGTGGGTGTAGTTTTACTGGTATTATTTGTTGGACTGATCGCGGGCAGCTACCCGGCATTTTACCTGACTTCCTTTAATGCTGTAGAGGTATTGAAAGGTAAAGTCCGGGCCGGTATGAAGAGTGGAGGCGTGCGCAGTACACTTGTGGTTTGCCAGTTTGCACTGTCTATATTCCTGATCATTTTCACAACGGTGGTCTACCAGCAGATTACGTTTATGCAGGAGCGCAACATGGGAATCGACAAACACAACGTACTGGTTATACGCAACACATCGCGCCTGGGCACGAACCGTGATGCATTCAAGAACTCCCTGGATGATCTTACGGGTATTGTAAAATCAAGTTATACCAACAATAACTTCCCGGGTGTTAACAACACAACGGTATTTAAATCAGCAGGCTCAGAGCAAGATCATATCATGGGATTGTACTATGCCGACTATGATCACATGGATGTTCTGAAGTTCGAACTGAAAGAAGGGCGTTTCTTCTCGAAAGATTTTCCGTCCGATTCGTCTGCGATCATTCTGAACGAAGCAGCCGTAAAAGAATTTGGTTTTAACAATCCGTTACAGGAGGAGATACTTTACAACGACAGCGGTACACCTTTGCGCTATAAAGTGATCGGTATATATAAAGACTTCAATTTCGAATCACTGAAATTTAAAGTGCGCCCGCTCGCGATAATGCTCACCAAGAATGCAAATCAGCTGATGGTGCGCTATGAAGGTAATTCGAAGAATGCACTGGCATCGATCGAAAAGCTTTGGAAGACCCAGTCACCGAACGAACCGTTCGACTATAGCTTCCTGGATGAAAACTTTGATGAACTGTTCCGAGTAGAGCAACGCATGGGCCAGGTGTTCAGTGTATTTTCAGGACTCGCTATATTTATAGCGTGTCTCGGATTGTTTGCACTCGCAGCCTTTACAGCAGAACAACGTACTAAAGAGATTGGTATACGCAAGGCATTAGGTGCATCGCCTATAGGACTCGTTGTTTTGTTGTCGAGAGAATTTACCAAGCTTGTGCTGATCGCCTTTGTACCGGCCGCAGTAGCAGCCTGGTTTATTGTTGACAGCTGGTTGAACGGCTTTGAGTATAGAATAGACATTGACCCACTCGTATTTATAGGCAGTGGTGTTATCGCAATTGTTATAGCGTGGCTAACCGTAAGCTATCAATCAATAAAAGCAGCAGCATCGAACCCGATAAATTCATTACGATACGAATAAAGTATAACACTGTGTTTATACATTGAAAAATCATGCTGCTCGAAAAAAGAGCCTTTTTAGAGTTTTTTTCGCAGTTTTTTTGACTCAATATTAAGTTTTTGTTAACTGAATAATACTTTGGTAATACATGGTTAATTTAGTGCATCAACAGATATTTTATGGACAAGACAAAGACATCTAAAAAGGCTTTGCAAGGCCTCATCAATGATTCACTGCGTGAGGCTATCAGCAGCCTGGAGTTGCCGGAAGCAAGTAAGAAAGTTAAAAAGTTGCTGCACCGTAATTCCAAAAAACTTGCTTCTGTCTATGCCGACATCCTGAAGCGGGAAGAAAAAAAGAAAAAGAAAGCGGAGAAAGGTATTGATAGCAATGTGAAGACTAAAGGCAAAAGAAGCAAGAAAGAAAAAACAGGTAAAGCAGAAGTTGTAGCATAGTATATACTTCTATAGCACCCTGAAACGACCCTGGTTCATAGCCGGGGTCGTTTTATTTTTGTATATATAAATGATGGACAGCAAGAAACGGGTTTAACAATAGGTACTGATCCGTATTTTTGTAGAGCAGGATATATATAGGTATATGGAACCAATACGCGGCCTATTACCAAAAGACGGTGAGGCAGATTTCTTTCCGCAGTTGTTTACGGTGGAAGAGAGTGATGTATATTTCAACGATCTGCAGCACAAGATCTCCTGGAAACAGGAACCCATCACGATCTACGGACGCACCGTCATGCAACCGCGGTTGACAGCATGGTATGGTGATCGTGATAAAGTATATTCGTACTCCGGAATCACCATGCAACCACACCCCTGGACACCAACATTACTGAAAATCAAGCAACGTATTGAAACGGTAAGTCCGGTGATATTCAATAGTGCATTACTTAACCTTTACAGAGACCAACACGACAGCATGGGCTGGCACCGCGACAATGAAAAGGAGTTAGGTATAAATCCGGTTATAGGCTCCGTAAGTTTTGGCGCCACGCGCACTTTCCAGTTTCGTTACTACACCGACAAAAGTCTGAAGCGATCACTCGAACTTACCCACGGAAGTTTTCTATTAATGCACGGCACAACACAACACGCCTGGGAGCACGGTTTGCCGAAGCGCGCAGGAGCGAAAAGAGTGCGAATTAATATTACGTTCAGGGTCGTTAATTGAGAGTTCTGGGAGAGAAGTAAGAAGCCAGGAGTAAGAAGTGAACCCACCCACTAACTCATTATACTATAGATATAGCGAGTATAGCGAAGGAAAACGACTAAGGTACCTGAAACAAACCAGCATCCGGAAGCTCGAAGCCCGCAGCTAACTACGGTCGCATAAGCGCGCGGTAGCGTTCACGGTCTTGCAGGTATTCGAAGATGGCTACATTCGAAAGGATCATCAGCATGCCGTAGAAGGTATCTTCAAAAGGTATGGTGCCGATACGGATGCCCAGGTTTTCATCGTTGTTATACCATACTACTTCGCTTTCTATAAACGAACCGGTAAGTATACCGTTGATGAGGAAGAAAGGTATAAGAGTGAACCCGTAGGCAAAATAGAAACGTCCCATATAGCGGGGTCTGAGCTTCAGCATCTGGAACGCGAGCAGCAGTCCTAAGAGTACAAACGTAATTCCGGTATATACTTTTTCGAAATAGAACATTCCCATTACCAATAGCACTATAATCAGTGCACTGGAGATGAGTTCCTGGTGTGGAAAAAGATAATCCCGTTCAATCAGGTAACTCAGCGCAAAGTATGTGAACACGCAGGCATAGGGGATACAGATAAAAAATAATACTTCTTCAATCGGCAAAACGCCAATATATATACCTGACACGTACCGCGGATTGAATCCCCACACGCCTATATGTGTAAAGATCTCGTCCCACACAATAAAGAAAAGTGCCGTGACCAGTATAGCCGGGAAAAGATATTTCCATTTTTTGTAAAAGGGTGCTTTGGAATAAAAACTGAACAACAGGGGAAACAGCAGAGAAAGAATATCGAGAGTCAGGTATAAATACTTTTCCATGAAGCAAAATAAATGGCGATCGGTTGATTGAAATCTGAAGCCAGTGACCGTGAACGGCTATCCTCGCGGAAGCTCATTCCTGTCAGCTTAAAGATAATTTTTTAATCTTTCTCAAAAGGGGGGATGGCCATTTTTTATGCAGATCATCACGGATAATGTGGGTTTGCTGCACGCTTATTGGGTTTCCTGGCGGTCTTTGCGAAAGGAAAATTTTTTGGGTTCGTATTTTTTTGGTGCATATAAAAAGCCAAAGGCCTCGCATCCTTCCCGGGTATGCTTGCTGTGATGTACATAGTGTGCGTTGATCATGCGTTGCAGGTACTTGCTTTTTTTCTCAGGCCGCCAACGGATACGCTGGTGTACAATGATATCGTGAAACACCAGGTAAAATACACCATAGAGAAAAATACCGAAGGCAACAGCCAGCATGTATACATTATAGTTTACCAACGAAAAATAATAGAACATAAAGATCGAAGGTATGCTGAACACTAAAGCGAACAGATCGTTGCGTTCAAGCGCTTCATCGTGCACAGTGTGATGAGAGCGATGCCATGTCCACAGAAAGCCATGCATAATATACTTGTGCGTAAACCATGCTATAAATTCCCAGAACAAAAATGTACCGATGGTGATGAGCGAACAAAGCAGCAGGGTAATCCAATCCATAACTAAGCAGACTTACGAATGGTTTTATCGGCAGGGAAATGCTTTTGCAGCATCTCATGCCGGTAATCAAAAATAGTATTTAAGGTTCGCTCTACAAATAAAGCATTGGCAAGACGGCCGATCAGTCCCATCGGTATAGCATAGTGTACATCATCTTCCACTTCAACGCCATTATCTACTTCTTTAAAACGATGCTGATGGTGCCACCACGCGTATGGGCCGAAGCGTTGCTCGTCAACAAAATAATGCGGCTCCTGTACATGTGTTATCTCCGTTGTCCAGCGCACGCGTACGAGCGGGAATATTTTTATTTTATAGTTGATCACCTGTCCTGCATACATCGTGTCGTTGCCTGATACAGAAAGTATTTCGAAGTGCATATCGGGTGGTGTGATCTTCGCCAGGTTACGGGGCGAAGAAAAAAACTGCCATGCCTGCTGCAGCGTGATGGGTAATACCTGCGTGCGTTTTAAACGATATACTTTCATTGCAGTAACATTTTATAAAGTGTGTATTGTATAGTAACACCGAAGCGCGTGATTTTGTTGATGGTTACTATACATTTACATCGAGTGCTTTTTTATACGTCCTCAATACGCGATCGCGCGCAGTTTTGTGTTCAACAACAGGAGGCGGGTAATCGTTGGTGTCTACTTCGGGTACCCACTTTCGTATATACTTCCAGTCGCGATCAAATCTTTCAGTTTGCAACTCCGGGTTAAAAACGCGGAAGTATGGAGCCGCATCACAGCCTGAACCTGCTGCCCATTGCCAGCCGCCATTGTTAGAGGCAAGTTCGTAATCAAGAAGTTTTTTAGCAAAGTAGGCTTCGCCCCAACGCCAGTCGATCAGTAAATGTTTGGTGAGGAAGCTTGCCACGATCATGCGTACGCGGTTGTGCATAAAGCCCGTGGCATTCAGTTCGCGCATGCCGGCATCTACAATCGGGTAGCCTGTTTTTCCTTCACACCACCGCTCGAATTGTTCAACATCATTTCGCCAGGCTATATGATCGTATGCCGGACGAAACGCCCTTGTTACTACATGCGGAAAATGCCAGAGTATCATCGCATAGAATTCGCGCCAGATAAGTTCGTTGAGCCACACTTCATTTTTCTTCTGCGCCACCTGCACCAGCTTGCGTATACTTACTGTACCGAACCGAAGATGTACACTCAGCCGTGAGGTTCCTGCTATAGCGGGATAATCTCTTTGCTTGTGATATTTTTCAATAATGGATGTTTTGATAATGCGATCCGGAAATATAGCGTCAACATCTTCGAAACCTATAGCTGTCAACGCGGGAATTGAAATTGGTTTACTGCGTTTGAAGTTATTGAAATACTTTTTAGTCGGATAGCTCTTGATGTAAAAAGTGTTGAGCGTTGCTTTCCATTTTTTACTATATGGTGTAAATACAGTATAGGGCGCTCCGTTGTCTTTCACGACTTCATCTTTCTCAAAAATTACCTGGTCTTTAAACGTTTTAAAGACAACACCGTTTTCTTCGAGTATTGCGCGCACCGTTTCATCGCGTGTTATAGCATACGGCTCATAATCATGGTTGGTATATACCGCTTTAGGATAAATGCTTTTAAAGAAATGTACCGGGTCGTCATGCACAACCAACAGGGTAGAGCCCAATGCTGTTAGTTGCTCCTGCAGGTGCAAGAGCGATTCACGTATAAAAACAAGTCGCTTGTCTTGTTTGTCTTCGAGGTCGTTAAGAATTACGGTATCAAAAATAAAAACGGGGAGTACATCTTTGTTTTCTTTCAGCGCATGGTATAGCGCAGCATTGTCTTCAAGGCGCAAGTCTCTCCGAAGCCACATCACGGTGGTGTGTTGATCAATCATGTTGTGTGCTGCACCATTCGTTGCCTTCATGCTACTCGTTTTTAAACAGGTATACCATTCCACTTTCTTTAACAGTTCGGTGGTAGTATTGTTCAACGAGAAAACAGAATTATCGTCAATTCGGAAGCAGTGTGAGTTCCGGGTGCCGGATGATCAGTTTGAACCAGTATGTATAGTGGTCAGGATTGTCAGCAATATCTTTTTTCAGGGCAGCTATATCCACAAATTTCCACGCTTCTACCTCTTCGGTATTGATCACCGGGTCGCCATCAAATATAGCAGTATATACATGGTCGAGCTCGTGTTCGGTTAACCCGTGATCGAGCGGTGTCTTGTAAATAAATTTATAAGCGAATTCGGTTTGCAGATCAATTCCCATTTCCTGCTTCAGCTTTCTGCGGGTAGCCTGTTCCATGGTTTCTTCGGGCAGCGGATGACTGCAGCACGTGTTGGTCCATAAACCACCGCTGTGATATTTAGAGGCTGCACGTTTCTGCAGCAGCAATTCACCTTTGGAATTAAAAAGCAAAATAGAAAAAGCTCTGTGAAGTACTCCCTTTCTGTGCGCTTCCAGTTTTTCCATCGTGCCCACAATATTATCCCGCTCATCTACCAGAATGACTTTTTCCATCAGAGCATATTAAGTTGATGTTTCACGTATGAATAGGCGAGGAGTCTTGCTTTATGTCGGTTCCGGATACGGATACGATTCTGCAATACATTTTCAGAAGGCGTATTTCGTATCTTTTTAAAGAGCGCAAGATAATAAACATACGCCACATAAACTCCGAACCGGGCCGACCGAGGAAGTTGTTTTATACCGATATATCCATCTGAAAAATCTTTCGCGATGCTTTCTTCGATTTTCTTTTTACAATCTTCATTGAAATGATGGAGGTCAAGCCCGGGAAAATAGGAGCGCCCCATCCCGACAAAGTCTGCGTGAAGGTCGCGCAGAAAATTTATTTTTTGAAAAGCAGATCCCAGGCTCATCGCGTGCGGCTTGAGGTGATCGTATAGTACATGGTTGCCGCTGCAAAATACGCGCAGACACATTAGCCCGACTACTTCTGCAGAGCCCAGTATATATTCCCGGAATGTATCTTCGCTATAATTTTTTCGGGACAGGTCCATCTCCATGCTCCGCAGAAACTGCTCGGTCAGTTCATCTTCAATCTGAAACCGGTTTACCGTGTCCTGAAAACTATTGAGAATGGGATTGAGACTTATGCGCTCGCGGATGGCGCGATAGGTATCTTCCTTAAAACGCGCGAGCAGCGTTGCTTTATCGTGATCGTGAAAGGTATCAACAATCTCATCGGCAAAGCGTACAAATCCATAGATACTATAGATCGGATCGCGAAGCTCTTTGGCCAGACAAAATATACCCAGCGAGAACGAAGTGCTATAGGCCTTGGTTGTCATGCGACTACACCGAATAGAAACTTTGTCGAAGAGCTCCTTCATACTTTTTCATTTACG
Organism: Flammeovirgaceae bacterium UBA5867; assembly: GCA_002432545.1. Classification (GTDB taxonomy): domain Bacteria; phylum Bacteroidota; class Bacteroidia; order Cytophagales; family Cyclobacteriaceae; genus Ohtaekwangia. The sequence goes on from DJFR01000048.1 coordinate 27,358, forward strand.
GATTGCTGATGTTTTTTAATAAGCTCGCGGGCTACTACTTCACCGGAGATAATGGATGGCGGAACACCCGGCCCCGGCACCGTGAGCTGTCCTGTATAAAACAGGTTACTTACCTTTTTGTTAATGATGGAAGGTTTAAGATTTGCAGTTTGTAACAACGTATTGGCAAGTCCGTAGGCATTACCTTTAAAAGCATTATAGTCTTCTATAAAATTGTTGTGTGCATAACTTCGTTTATATACAATGTGCTGGCGTATGGATTGCCCGGTAAGATGTTCAAGCCTGTCCATTACACTGTCAAAATATTTTTCGCGAGTCGCATCCGAGTCCGGCAGACCGGGCGCAACCGGCAGCAGTATAAATATATTCTCATGCCCTGCGGGAGCAACGGCAGGATCAGTTTTCGAAGGACATGAAATATAGAACTGAGGTGATGATGGCCACTGCGGCTGTTCATATATCTCGTGCGCATGCTGTTTAAAATCCTGGTCGAAGAATAAAGTATGATGCAGCAAGCCGTCCAGTTTCTTGTTGATGCCGAGGTAAAATATCAGACTCGAAGGAGCCATCACTCGTTTCTCCCAATAGGCTTCGCTATACCTGCGGTGTGTAGCCGGTAATAAATGTTGTTCAACATGATGATAGTCGGCACTCGCAATGATATAGTCAAACGAGCGGAAGGTTCCGTTCACCAGGAGTCCTTTTGCTTTCACATGATTCATTTCGAGTCGCTCCACGTTGCTGTTAAACTCGAACGTAACCTTCAGCGATCGCGCAAGCTCAACCATGCCTTCTATTATTTTATACATGCCGCCCTGCGGATACCACGTACCCAGTGCCATGTCGGCATAGTTCATTAAACTATAGAGTGCCGGAGTTTTTTCCGGTGTAGCACCCAGAAAGAGAACCGGGAATTCAAGAAGCTGTATCAGTTTCCTATGCTTGAAAAACTTGCGGATATAGCTTGCTATAGATTGAAATATATGCAGGCGTAAAGCTCCTTTCAGCAGGTCGATGTCCATAAACTCACGAACAGATAGTCCTGGTTTATGCACGAGGTCATGCATGCCGATATCGTATTTATATTTTCCTTCCTCAAGAAACTGCAATAATTTTTTACCGCTGCCGGTTTCGATCGTTTCAAACAATGTACAGAGTGCATCTATACCGGCTGGTATATCCAGCACATCATCTTTACTATATACAATGCGGTAGGAGGGATCGAGCCGTTGAAGTGTATAGTAATCGGAAGCCTTCTTACCGAAGTG
>DJFR01000048.1:28639-45140 GCA_002432545.1 Flammeovirgaceae bacterium UBA5867
CGCGCCCGGCCTCCGGGTGAATCATTCTTTTCAAACAGTGTTACATCATGTCCTTCTTTCGCGAGGTAACACGCTGCTGAAAGCCCTGAGAATCCTGAACCTATAACTGCAATACAACTCATGCGTGTGGGAGATACAGGAAGTTACTTAATATCCTTGTAATCTTTTCTGAATTTCCTTCCGGGCATGAAAGATTCTGTTCTTAACTGTGCCGATAGGTATATCCAGGTGCTCTGCTATTTCGTGATATTTATACCCCGAAGTATACATCTTGAAAGGCACGAGCAATTCATCTTTTACATGATTCATGTTACGCCATATCTCTTTAAACTCCAGGCTCTCCTGCGGACGGTTGAAGGTGTGCTCTTCTTCAACATTCAGAAAGTATAGATCTTTCGTTGTGTCCTTCGAAGTTCGTGCGCGTTGCGTTCTGCGGTAATTATTGATGAACGTGTTTCGCATAATTGTAAAAAGCCATCCCTTCAGGTTCGTATCCTTCCTGAATTTATCACGATACATCAGTGCTTTCAGCATAGTATCCTGCACAAGATCGTGCGATTCTTCGCGGTCGTTCGTAAACCTCCTGGTAAACGACTGAAGCGTGCTTCTCAGGCCGGCAATCTCGAGCGTGAATTCAGAGGTATTCATAATTATGTTTAATTATTAGTGTAAAATGTTAAACAAATTTAAGTAATAAGTCGATAATGGCTATTAATGTTTAATAAATATTTAAAAATATTAAACATTATTATCGACATAAAAAGACAAGGAAACGGGTTTTCAGGAAATATTCGGAAAAATCAGGACTGAAGCAGTGCTTTCAGATCAAAAGCAGTTGAAAAGAAGCGTATGTTTTTGATCGTAAGATCTTTAAAGGATATAGTTTGCATGCCCGAAGCAAGGATGCGGACAGCGGGAAAATCGTGCGAGAGCTTTTCAAAATATTGCTCCATGCCTTTCATCGGAGAGATAATGGAGGTGATCAGTAATTCCGGGCGATGCGTTTCAACAACGCTGAGAAGGTCTCCATGAGGTACGTTCTGTCCAAGATAGTATGTGCGATAGCCGAGCAGCCGTGCGAGGTAATGATTGAACAGAAGCCCTAACTCGTGCATTTCACCTTCCGGCAGAAAGAGAACGATTCTTCGCGCAGTTTTCGGAGGGAGCGGCAACCCGTCAATCGCTACTATAATTTTTTGCCGGATAAGATTGGAGATAAAATGCTCATGCGCAGGTGTAATATTTTGCGCCTGCCAGAGTATACCGACCTTCTCGAGATACGGGTATATAATTTCGGTAACGGTTCGTTCAAATCCGTAGCGCAGTATAATGGTGTTGAGAATTTTTTCGAAGGCTTCTTCTTCCATATCGATCATCGCGAGTATGAGTTGATCGATATATACATTGGTATCACTTTTTACATCGCTGATCTCTAAAACCTTTCGGTTCATTTCTGCGAGTGTCATGTCGGCAATGCGCGAGATCTTGATACCGTTATTGTTAAGTAACGATACGTTGATGATCTTTTTCAGATCGTCATCAGAATAGAAGCGAATGTTGGTGGTAGTGCGTGACGGCTCGATGATTTTATGACGCTTTTCCCAAATACGAATGGTGTGCGCTTTAATACCCGATAGCTGTTCAAGCTCTTTGATTGAATACTTACCCATCTCAATCTTTACAAACCTAAAACCTCTGGAAATGAAAAATGTTTTTTGCCACGCGCATAAATTTTAATTTTATTTCCAATGGCCATAGATATTGTAAAAGTAGGAAAAGATTGGTTTGATGCGAGAGGATGGCAACCTTTTCCGTTTCAGATCGAAGCCTGGCAGGCATACCTCGATGGCCAGAGCGGATTGGTGAATGCGCCCACCGGCAGTGGTAAAACGTATTCACTGCTGATGCCCGTTGTGCTGGAGTTTATCCGGAATAATCCCAACTATAAAAAACAAAAGAACAACGGCCTCCAGGCAATCTGGATCACACCGATACGCGCACTGTCCAAAGAAATAGAACTCTCGGCCAACCGATTGATTGAAGGACTCGAACTGCCATGGAAAGTAGGTGTACGGTCAGGCGATACATCGGTTAAGGAACGCGCGCGACAAAAAGAGAAACCTCCGGAGTTGCTTATAACAACGCCCGAGAGTTTGCATTTGCTATTGGCGCAAAAAGGCTATCCCGATTTTTTTAAAGATCTGAAAGTGCTGGTAGCCGATGAGTGGCATGAGCTGATGGGTTCAAAACGTGGTGTACAGGTAGAGCTGGCGTTGTCGCGACTGAAGCGTGTAGCCCCTCAGTTGAAGGTGTGGGGTATATCAGCAACCATTGGTAACATGGACGAAGCACTGCAGGCGTTGCTCGGTAATTATTATTATGAGAAGAAGTATAGCGTTATCAGGGCTGATATAGAAAAGAAGATCGAGATTGTATCTGTATTACCCGATTCGGTAGACAAGATGCCGTGGGCAGGACACCTCGGTATACATTTGCTGCAAAAAGTTGTTGATATAGTAAAGGATAGCAGCACAACTCTGATCTTTACCAACACGCGATCTTTTGCCGAGATATGGTATCAGAAGATGCTCGATAAAGCACCGGAGCTCTCGGGGCTAATGGCGATGCATCACGGCTCTATCAGTCAGGAATTACGCAGTTGGGTAGAAGACCAGTTACACGAAGGAAAACTCAAGGCCGTAGTGTGTACATCGAGTCTTGATCTTGGTGTAGACTTTCGCCCGGTGGAAACCGTGATACAGATTGGCGGCCCGAAAGGTGTTGCCCGGTTTCTGCAACGTGCCGGAAGAAGCGGGCACCAGCCCGGTGCCATAAGTCGTATATACTTTGTACCTACACATTCGCTGGAGCTGATGGAAGCAGCCGGTATACGGGAGGCAGTTCGCAAGAAAATTGTTGAAGACCGTTTCCCCTATATCCGATCGTTCGATGTGCTCATGCAATACCTCATCACCCTGGCTATATCCGAAGGCTTTGAAGCAGATCAGATTTTCGAAGAAGTAAAGGGAACGTTCAGCTTTGCATCGATGAATGAAGATGAATGGTTGTGGATATTGAACTTCATTACCACCGGGGGCGACTCGCTGCAGGCATACGATGAATACCGGAAAGTAATTATACACAATGGTATATATAGGGTGGAAAATCGCGCTATAGCCATGCGCCATCGTCTTTCCGTGGGGACTATCGTAGGCGATGCTTCACTGTTTGTGCGCTTTGTATCCGGTAAATATTTAGGAACTATCGAAGAGTATTTTATATCGCGCCTCTCGCCTGGAGATGTATTCTGGTTTGCCGGACGGAATCTTGAACTCGTGCGTATCAAAGAGATGGAAGCACAGGTACGCAAGACAAACAAAAAATCAGGTGCGGTGCCTTCGTGGCAGGGCGGACGTATGCCGTTGTCATCGCAGATGAGTGAGCTGATCCGTAATAAACTCGATGAAGTTGTAAGAGGTATAGAGACCGATGTGGAGATGAAATTTCTGAAACCGGTATTTGACTTGCAGCGAGAGCGCTCGCATTTGCCGGGTAAAGATGAATTTCTGATCGAATACTTTCAGAGCGATGAAGGATACCATGTACTCATGTACCCGTTTGAAGGACGCTTTGTTCACGAAGGTATGGGCGCACTGGTGGCACATCGTATTGCGCAGATCCAGCCGATTACATTTTCCATCGCGATGAATGATTATGGTTTTGAATTATTGTCCGATCAGCCTATACCCATAGAAGAAGCTGTTGAGACAAATGTATTGGGCAGTGATGACCTGATGAAAGATATACAGGCAAGTATAAATTCTACCGAGATGGCGCGAAGAAAATTCAGAGATATAGCGGCTATATCCGGACTCGTATTTAAAGGTTATCCCGGTAAACCTGTTAAAGACCGGCACCTGCAGTCAACATCACAACTATTCTTCAATGTGTTTAACGATTACGATGCCCACAACTTGTTACTGCGCCAGGCATTCGATGAAGTAATGGATTTCCAATTGGAAGAAGCACGTCTTCGAAAAGCACTCGATCGTATAGCGCATCAAAAAATTATAATCACACACCCTGAAAAACCAACACCCTTCGCATTTCCCATCATGGTAGATCGCATGCGCGAAAAACTAACCTCCGAAAAAATCGAAGACCGCATCCGGAAAATGGTAATGCAGTATGATGAAGATTAACAGATTGAAATATTTAAAGATTGAAAAATTGAGAGATCCGATAAATTACGAGTCACCTGCCTTTATAACCTTCCAATTTTAAAATCAGACAAGTCCGTTGAGGTATAGATTAAATTCCAGGGGACTGGCTTCTTCAAACTCATCGGCTTTCAGGTCTTCAAATATATCCTGATCAAATTCCAGCTCGCGTAGCTCGCCATGGCCGTTTGCATCTACTGTTATTTCTGCGCCTTTAAAAAGTATCGGGTTTACCTTTACCAGGATCTTGACACCTTCTATTTCTTTTTTGAAATACTGGTGAACGATGTTGCTGTCTTTCGCCATTCTACTTTTATTTGATCAATGATTCGACTTGATTTACCAGAGCAGTTCGCTACAGAACGGCTGCTCCTCCAGCGGCTAAGGTACGAAGATGCAGAGGAAATTTTTTATACCTACGCCAGCAAACCGGAGGCAACCCGCTATATGTCGTGGCCAACGCACCAGGGCATTGACGATACGCGCACGTTTTTACAATATGCCGTGTGGGCGTGGCAGGAGGGAACTGATTACAGCTATACCATCCGCCTGAAAACAAACGGACGGCTTATTGGCAGCGTGGGCATCATTAACGAACAAGGTAAAATACAGTTTGGCTATATTTTAAGTCCGGTGTGGTGGAATAACGGACTGGCTACCGAAGCCTGTAAACACATTATGCAGTTGCTGAAACAACAGCCCGGTATATTTCGAATCAGTACCTTTGTGGATGTTGAAAATATAGCCTCCGTGCGGGTGCTTGAGAAATGTGGGTTGATAAAAGAAGCGAGCTTAACCAACTGGATGCGCTTTCCGAACCAGCAGAACCGACCGAAAGATTGTGCTATATATGTACTGCCGGTTACGGGGCCAGTAACTGCCGCATCGAATACGGTTGATAATATATCATCGTCAGGATCAGGAAGGTAACGATCGAAGCTACAAATCCGAACATAAATATAGTATACGACAGGCGGATGAATTTATACTTCTTGGCCAGTACCTTTCCGAGAAAGTATATATCCTTGATCATACTGCCGTAGAGGTAATCGTAGTCCTTCATCATCTCGCGCATACCCCACTCATAATCTTTCAGCGCCATGTTGTGAAAGTTGCCGAAGAAGAGCAGGTTCGTCTTTTTATTCAGAATGTCTTCGCGGGTAAATTTACCTTCTGCTATATTAGGTCGTGTTGCGAGTATAGCCATAACAATCGCTGTGAGACATGTAAACACCAGTATAAGCGTTGGTACTACCAGGTGCGGAAAATCTTCGAGCTTGCGAAAGAGTACGCTGACTACGATAGAGAGTATAATGGTATTGATGGAGATCATGATATTGGCTTTGGTATCGGCCATACCGCTCAGGTTGATGTGATTCTCCAACGTAGTTCGAAACATGGTTTCTATACCACGATCAGGACGTGAACCCTTATCGAGTTTTTTCCGAAGCTTCTCAATTTCTTTCTCCATCTCATCCAGTCCCTTCGTGGAAACTTCAGGCTTTAGTTCGTTCTTCAATCGTTTAATATTCTGTTTCTTCAAAGGTTGTAATACGTTCTTGCCATACTCGGTAAAGTACTCGTGGTTCTTCATAAACTTCAGGTTGGCCTGAAGCCATTCATCGTCAGATGCGAAGTGTACATTTTTAGTAATCGCGATTTCTTCACGCAGTCGTTTGGCTCGTTCGCGGGCATCCGCTTTGGCCAGGTGATGAAGATCAGCATCACATAATACTTCTCCCATAATATCCTGCGGAGCCTGCGGCATAACCGTGGCAAGAATGGTGCGCTGCACATCGGCAGCTTTTTTCTCCGAAGCATTCCAGTCGCGGAGCAGTTTAGCAGCAATGCCGGCAGATTCTTTTTCGTGATTGTTAGGACCGTTCAGATACCCGAGGTCGTGCAGCCATGCAGCGATCAGTACAGTCTCCTTCTGGTCGTCTGTAAGATTGGATGCAGCACCGATTTCCTGGGCAGCCTGCGCTACTTCCTGTGTATGAAGCAGGTTGTGGAATACACAAGTTTTTGGTAGTTTATTACAAAGGATTTCTTCCGCGTAGGCCTTAGCTTTCCGAACCAGTTCCGTTTCAACCATACATTAATAGAACATAAACCTAAAACTAACAAAATTTATATTTAGTTTGATCAAGAATAGAATAGTGAAGTATTACCGGCAGAATTATGCAGTTCTGCTCTTCTTTAATTTAGTTTGTGCCATGATTAGACTTCGACTCGCTAATTTTCTATTGTTCTTTCTCATAAGCTCTCCGCTTTTTCCTCAGCAACAGAGCTTTAACCTCTATATGATTGGTGATGCGGGAGAACCAACCTTACCAACGAACGGCCTCCGCGAATTATTACAAAAAAAGTACGATCCTGCTATACCTTCGGTAGTAATTTTTCTGGGCGACAATATTTACCCTAAAGGACTTCCGGCAACGGATGAAAGAGGGCGCCAGGAAGCAGAGTCGATCCTGAGAGCGCAGCTCAACCTGCTGCAGGGTTTTAACACGGATGTATACTTTATACCGGGTAACCACGATTGGAAGCGCGGTAAAAGAGAAGGTTGGCAACAGATTACACACCAGGAAGCCTGGGTTGATTCCCTGCATAATGAACATATACACTTTCAACCCGAAGGCGGCTGTCCCGGCCCCGTGGAAGTTCCGTTGAGTAAAGATGCTGTATTAGTAATTATAGACTCTCAATGGTTTCTGCACCCGTGGGATAAACCTGAAGGTGACGACAGTCCCTGTGAAGTAAAGCGTCCGGAGGATGCTGTGATACAACTGGAAGACATCTTCAACCGGAATACAGGCAAGCGCGTTATTGTTGCGGCCCATCACCCGCTATATACATACGGTGAACACGGTGGCGTATTTACCTGGAAAGATCACTTGTTCCCTTTGCTTGATCTCAATCACGACCTATATATACCCATGCCGGGCATTGGCTCGATATACCCGCTATACCGAAAGTTTATAGGCGATATACAGGACACACCGCACCCGATTTACAAACGGTATATCCAGGTTATGTCGGAGCTGCTTCGCAAATATCCGAATACTATATATGTAAACGGCCATGAACACGCGCTGCAGTATGCCCGCAAAGACAGTATACATTATGTTACCAGCGGGTCGGCTTCCAAATATACATTTGTAAAGCAGAAAGGGTATGCACGCTTTGCTTCACCTGCCATGGGTTTTGTGAAGATCAATGTTTCCGCAGGAGGCTCATCGATCGATTACTTTGAGATTGGCAAAGAGCAGTCGGTTTACAATGTAGCCGTGAAGGCACCTGTAAATCCGGCAGCACTGGGCGAACAGGCATTGCCGGATTTTTCAAAGACTGTTCGTGTGCACGCCAGCGATCGTTACGAGGCCGGTGGATTTCATAAAAAGATACTCGGTAAAAATTACCGCGATGAATGGAAACAGGATATAGACGTTCCGGTATTTAATATAGGCGCTATAGGTGGAGGCTTGAAGATATTGCAGAAGGGTGGAGGTATGCAGACGCTTTCGCTGCGTCTTACTGATTCAACCGGGCAGGAGTATACCTTGCGCTCAATAGAAAAATTTCCGGAGAAAGCTGTTCCGGAAATGCTGCAAAAAACATTTGCTGCCGACCTGGTGCAGGATCAGATCTCTGCGGCACATCCCTATGGAGCGCTGGCTGTAACACCACTGGCCGAGGCTGCCGGTATATACCATACCAACCCCGAAGTGGTATATATACCCGATGATCCGCGCTTCGGCATTTACCGGAGAGAGTTCGCCAATACACTGATGTTATTTGAAGAGCGACCTGCCGGTGATGCCAGCGACAAACCATATTTCGGAAACTCCAAAAAAGTTATCAGTACGGATAAGGTGTTGGAGAAGATCACGGAAGACAATGATAACTATGTTGACCAGGAGTTTGTATTGCGTTCGCGTGTCTTTGATATTGTTATAGGCGATTGGGATCGGCACGATGATCAGTGGCGCTGGGCATCGTTCAAAGAAAAGAAGACTGAGTATTACCGCCCTATACCCAGAGATCGCGATCAGGCACTTTTTGTAAGTGATGGTATACTTGCTAAAGTATGGAGTCGTAAATGGGCATTACCAAAATTTGAAGGCTTTCACGATGAAGTACGCTGGACACCGGGCTTCATGTTTAACGCGCGCTACTTCGACAGAAGTTTTCTCAATCAACCCTCGGCCGCACAATGGCAGGAGCAGGCCAGGAGTGTTCAACAGGCACTTACTGATGAGACTATAGATGCTGCCGTAAAGCGACTGCCTGCTGAAATATATAAACTGCATGGTGAAGAGATTACGCGCAAGCTTAAATCACGAAGAAATCATCTTCCGGAATATGCACTCGAGCACTATAAATTCCTGGCGCGCGAAGTGGATGTAACCGGCTCCGACAAACGCGAGTATTTTGATGTACAGCAGGAGCCGAATGGAGATGCTACGGTAAGTATATACAAGATCAGCAAATCAGGCGAACGTACGTCCAAACTATATGAACGTAAGTTTCTGGCTCATGAGACAAACGAAGTCCGCCTCTATGGTTTTGGTGGCGATGATATATTTAACTTTTCAGGAGAAGGTAAAGGTAAAATACGGGTGCGTGTGATTGGTGGCGATGGTGGCGACTCGGTGAGAAACAACGCGGTAATAAAAGGTTGGAGCCAGCCTTACAAGATATACGATGTACCGACCGGTATAGCCATCAATAGCAAACGACACCTGGCCGATAAAACTTCGAACGATCCCAGCGTAAACCTGTACGATCGAAGAGCGTTCCGGTATGCTGTACTCGCACCGCTTCTCTACGGTACGTTTAACTATGACGATGGTATATTTATAGGAGGAGGTTTTCTTTATACCAAACATGGCTTCCGCAAGTTTCCGTTTAAAAGTCAGCAATTGTTTTTATTCAGCTATGCTCCACTTACAAGCTCCTATAACTTCAAGTACGATGGCCGGTTCTCGCAGGTGTTTGGCAAGTGGGGGGTAGCATTAGACTTTGACGTGAAGGCGCCAAACTTTGTGAATAACTTTTTCGGCTGGGGTAACGAGACTGTCTATAACGATGAACTGGATGACGAACCTCAATACGAAGATCAACTTCGGAGTTCTATAGATTACTATCGTATACGCCTGCAGCAGGTAGATTTACAAGCTATGCTTACTCGACCGTTTGGCAGTTCGGGTCTCTTCAAGATCGGACCGGTATATCAGCGTGTAGAAATTGAACGACCTACCAAATCGCCACGCTATATTTCCGAGTATGCCGATACACTGGCCAGTCCGTTATTTGAAGTGGGAAAAAGTTTTGCAGGGCTTCGTGCCGAGTGGGCCATTGATAAACGCGACAGTCGCATTTTGACAACGCGTGGTGTGGTTGTCAATCATTCATCAACGGTATATAAAGGTCTGGAGTCTGATGCCAATAACTTCACTGCGCATAACGCATCGATAGCTTTTTACCAGTCGTTTAAACTTCCGGCCCGTGTTACCTTCGCGCTCCGTGCCGGTGGTGGTATCAATACCGGTAAGTATGAAATATACCAGGCACAGATCCTGGATGGAAAGACTGAACTTCGCGGATTCCGCAAAACACGTTTTTATGGCGACCGTGATTTCTATAGCAACAACGAAGTACGTTTGAAACTCGCCAGTTTCCGCTCGTATGTATTTCCGGCATCAGTCGGTATAAATGGTTTCTTCGATATAGGGCGTGTATGGTATAAAGATGCTTTCGGTAAAGATCCAAGCACAGCCGATGGTACATCCAGCGTATGGCACAAAGGATATGGCGGAGGACTGTGGGTAACACCCTTTAACATGACTGTGGTGGCCGCAGAGCTGGCGCATAGTAAAGATGGCAATATGTTTTACATCCGCCTGGGCTTCCTGTTCTGATACGTATAGTATAGATTTCCCAAACAAAATGCCCGAAGTAGTTGCTTCGGGCATTTTTAATTATCCGGGAATTTGCGGCCGCTCTATGAATTATAGAATCGTTTCGGTATTGGTAATAGACTGCGGAAGGTATATATCGTCCAGAAGTTTATTCTCCAGCTGTGTTGCCCATGCGAGTATATACTTTATTACATCGGGCTTTAAAGCCGGTTGAAGTTTTCGTTCGTCAGCTGGCAGGGAAGATAGTATAGTATCGCCCGATAAATTTTGGAGCTGGCTGAAATCATCTCTGTCCAAACCGAACGCCTGCATTTCGCTGATCAGATTGTCTTCAGTTGAGTCGCACGTTGTGCAGTAGTCACTCAGTTGCTTACTCCAAGCACTATAGCGCTGCATCATTCGTTTATGAATCTCATCTTCTTGCAGTCTGATAATTTCCAACGCGAGAAGAGTAGCGGTGTAAGAGTATATATGTTGCCACGCGTAGTCGGGTGTTTGTTGTAAAGTATTCGCTGTACTGCGCAGCGCTTGAATTAATTCTGCTGAAGGTTTAGCCATAACGTATTTTTTATTTTATAAACGCCCGAANNTGGTATTTGGTTATTCGTTATTTCTTTTGTTGGGAGAACTATAGCAAACAATAGGCCTTTCCGCGCGAATTAGACGGTTGGCATAATGGTTGGTCCTATACTATACAAACAAATAAAAAGTATATGGCTGGTGTAGTGTGGCTCCTGGATAATTATAGTGAAGAAGTAATCACTGGACTTGAAATGAAAGGCTACCTTGTACGAAGATTTTCTCCTGAGAATCAAGGTCCTATGCAGTATGATGAGCGCCCCGACATGATTTTCTTCTCAAAGCTCACTCCGGAAACTGCTGGGTTCTTTACCAAGATCTACCAGTTTTACCCGGGGGTATTGGCCATGAGCGTTCCTTCTTTGCTGCCTGCAGAGCGTAAATAACTTCCTGAACTGGGATTGATTTTGATTTTTTTGTCTCATTGTTAGACTGACAATGGCGTTGGAATAATTGTAATTTTTTTGTCTGGTATTTGTAATCAATGAAGACTTTACTATTATTGCCGCATCAATTTTAACTAATTCCATGGGAAGAGGAGATAAAAAGTCAACAAAAGGTAAGCGCACGAAAGGCTCTTACGGTGTTACCAGAAGTAAAAACGCTATCAAAGCTCGTATGAAGAGAGCGACTTCTAAAAAAGGAACAGCTGAAGCTGCTGCAACTCCTGCCAAGAAAAGAACACCTGCTAAAAAGAAAGCAGAGTAATAAATCATGATAAAATTCAATAACATAGCTTGGTGGTGGCATATATCGAAATACGATATGTGAACAGCCTTTTTATGTTAACGCGATAATGCCGAAGGCCTGCTGTTCACCAGCAGGCCTTCTTTTTTTTGATTTAAACTTAACCGATCGGTGCGAAGAAGCCGATCGAAAAAATATAAACGAACATGAAGTATACATTAACTACCTACACCAAGAAACTTCTGGCCGACACACTCACACCTGTTAATATATATCTGAAACTGCGTGATGTATTTGCAGGAAGCATACTCCTGGAAAGTTCAGACTATCATGGTCATGAAAATAGCTTGTCCTTTATATGCTGCGATCCGATCGCTTCATTCCAGGTTGTAGATAACGAAGCTTCTATTCAATATCCGGATGGTGCAGCTGAGCAGATAAAGATTTCAGGAGTAGGGCACGTTACATCACTGCTCGAAGATTTCAGAAATAAATTTGAAGTTCCTCAACAGCTGGCGGGTTCTAAATACCCGAACTGCGGGCTCTTCGGATACATGTCATACGATGCCGTTCGTTTCTTTGAGACCGTAACAATCGATCAGAAGAAAAAAATGATCCCTGATGTGATCTATAAATTATACCGGTATGTAATTGTAGTCGATCATTTCTCGAACGAGCTGAGTTTATTTGAGCACTCACATCAAGCCGTTAGTCCAAGCTCGCTCGATAAAATTGAGCAGATCATTTTCAGTAACCGCTTCTCTACGTATAAGTTCTCGCTGGTAAATGGAGAGGAATCTAATTTTACAGATGAAGAGTTTCTCAAAGTAATCGAGAAGGGTAAAGAACATTGTTATCGTGGCGATGTTTTCCAGATCGTACTTTCCAGGAGATTTCAGTGCGGCTTTAAAGGCGATGAATTTAATGTATACCGCGCGTTACGTTCCATCAACCCGTCACCATACCTGTTCTATTTTGATTACGGCAATTTCAAGTTGATCGGTTCATCGCCCGAAGCACAACTGCAGGTTAAAGGAGGAAAGGCACATATATACCCTATAGCCGGTACATTCCGCAGGTCGGGTAACGACCAGGAAGATGCTGCCATAGCCGAAAGACTTGCTGCTGATGAAAAAGAAAATGCAGAGCACGTTATGCTGGTAGATTTAGCGCGTAACGATATGAGCAGAAATGCTTCCAGTGTACACGTAGAAGTGTTCAAGGAAATTCAATACTACTCGCACGTTATTCACCTCGTATCCAAAGTTACCGGTTCACTGGAGAGTGACTCCTCTATCATCGGAATGGCTGCCGATACATTTCCGGCAGGTACATTATCCGGTGCACCGAAACACATGGCCATGACGCTGATCAATAAATACGAAAACACGAACAGAACTTTTTACGGAGGCGCTATCGGGTTTATAGGTTTTGACGGATCATTCAACCACGCCATCATGATCCGTACCTTCCTCAGTCACGAAAACAAACTTATATACCAGGCCGGTGCCGGAGTAGTATCCAAATCACAAGCCGAAAGTGAATTGCAAGAGGTGAACAATAAACTCACCGCATTACGAAAGGCGGTTTTGATGGCGGAGAAGATATAGGGATTGGAAGATTTTAAGATTTTAAAATTGAAAATCACTGCATCAAAAAACATAAAAGGATTCATCAACTATTTAGACGACTACGAATCCAAAAAGAAAAACTATAAGAAGAATAATTAGAATCTCAGAATTTTAAAAATTTTCCAATCTTAAAATCTTCAAATTTTATAATCAAAAAGAGATGAAACTACTGGTTCTCGATAATTACGATTCATTTACCTATAACCTGGTGCACATTATACGTGAGTTGGGATACGCTGTGGATATAGTTAGAAATGACAAGATCAGCGTAGCAGACGTAAAGAAGTATGATAAGATATTATTGTCACCGGGTCCAGGTATACCCGATGAAGCCGGAATTATGAAACAGGTGGTACGTGAATACGGTGCATCGAAAAGTATATTAGGTGTTTGCCTCGGGCACCAGGGGATAGGAGAGGTATATGGTGCGAAACTATATAATATACCCAAGGTGCTGCACGGAGTAACGTCTGTTGTTGAAGTGAAAGATTCGTCAGACTATCTCTTTAAAGGTGTGATGGAAAAATTTCAGGCAACACATTATCATTCATGGGCTGTATTACCGGAAAGCTTTACACCCGATCTTAAAATTACGGCTGTAAATGACGAAGGTTTGGTAATGGCATTACAGCATGCTAAATATGATGTAAAGGGCGTGCAGTTTCACCCGGAATCTGTAATGACACCGGAAGGTCCGAAGATGATCGCGAACTGGCTAAAGCATTAACAGCAACGTTCACACGCAACCCCCATCACCCAAGTCCTAATTGCTAAATTCTAACAAGAATGAAACATATATTAAACGAACTGATCGATCATCGCTCGCTTACAAAAGAAACAGCCCGGCAAGTGCTGGTTGATCTTGCTACGGGTAAATATAATCCAAGTCAGACAACCGCATTCATGACGGTATATATGATGCGCAGTATAACGGTAGACGAGCTGCAAGGCTTTCGTGATGCCATGCTCGAGCTGTGTCTGCCTGCTAAATTTGATCAGCCTGTAATGGATGTATGTGGCACCGGTGGTGATGGCAAGAATACATTTAATATATCAACACTTTCATCTTTTGTAGTAGCAGCTGCGGGACAACCCGTTGCCAAGCATGGTAACTATGGTGTTTCATCAGCCTGCGGATCTTCCAATTTACTGGAATACTTCGGCTATAAATTTACCAACGATGTAGATGAACTGAAGCGCAGTCTCGATCGCTCGAACATCTGCTTCATGCACGCACCGTTGTTTCACCCTGCTATGAAAAATGTAGCACCGATACGGAAAGAACTCGGAGTAAAAACATTTTTCAACATGCTGGGCCCTATGGTAAACCCGGCTTTCCCCAAGAGACAATTGGTAGGTGTATTCAGTCTCGAGCTCGCGCGACAGTATGGATATTTATACCAGAACACCGATAAAGAGTTTGTGATCCTTCATTCGATCGATGGCTATGATGAAGTGTCGCTTACCAGTGCATTCAAATATTTCTACAACCAGGGCGAACGCCTGTCGACACCGGCAGATCTTAATTTACCGCAACTAAAATATGAAGACCTGAAAGGTGGCGATACCGTTGAAGAGTCTGCCAAAGTATTTATGAAAGTATTGGAGGGTAAAGGTACAGCGGCACAAAACGCAGCCGTGATCGCGAATGCCGGCATGGCGCTCTATGCGGGTCATCAGCAGGAAGGATTGCCGACAGCACTGCAACGTGCGAAAGAAGCACTGGAGTCAGGCAAGGCACTTCAGTCATTTAAAAAACTTGTTCAGCTTTAGTTAACGTTACAGATATATACCAACACACCAAACGCATGAATATTCTCGATCAGATCATTGAACAAAAACGCAAAGAGGTAGAAGAACGGAAAAGTCTTTATCCGGTAAAACTGCTGGAGAAAGGAATTTACTTTTCAACACTACCGGTTTCGATGAAGAAATATATACTGCGCGAAGACAAGACCGGCATCATCGCTGAGTTCAAACGGAAGTCGCCATCGAAAGGAACCATCAATGCGCACGCTTCGGTTGAACGTACTTCGATAGGCTATATGCAGGCCGGAGCTTCTGCACTCTCTGTACTTACCGATAAACCATTTTTCGGTGGCAGTAATGACGACCTGATGATTGCACGCAAGTTTAATTTCTGTCCAATCATTCGTAAAGATTTTACCATTGATGAATACCAGATCGTAGAAGCTAAGTCTATTGGGGCAGATGCTATACTATTGATTGCAGCTGTACTGGAACCAAAGCAAGTGAAAGAGCTTACAGCTTTTGCCCATACATTTGGCCTGGAGGTATTGCTGGAAGTTCACGATGAAGATGAACTGAAAAGAAACCTGGAAGCGGAAGCTGATCTGATTGGTGTAAACAACCGTAACCTGAAAACATTCGAAGTAAGTATCGATGTATCAAAGCATCTGGCTCCGCTTATACCAGACTCGGTCGTGAAAGTATCGGAGAGTGGTATATCTTCTGTTGATACAATTCTTGAGCTCAAGAAGCATGGCTACCGGGGATTTCTGATGGGCGAGAACTTTATGAAACATAGCAGGCCCGAACACGCGGCTATGGAGTTTATGGACGAACTTCGAAAAGCAGAAGGACTAAAACTAAACGCGTAAAAAAAATATACCGCTATAAATATAGTGTATGGAAGTAAAGCTTAAGGTTTGTGGCATGCGGGATGCGGAGAATGTGCTGGCAGTGTCAGCATTGCAGCCAGACTATATGGGCTTTATCTTCTACGGAAAGTCACCACGGTTTGTTGGTGAAGAATTTCAGTTGCCGCCATCTTTTCCTGCCGGTATAAAAAAGGTAGGTGTGTTTGTGAATGAAACGCCTGATAAAATGCTTGCTATAGCCAGGAGATTGCAACTTGATTTTCTGCAGCTTCATGGAAATGAATCGGTAGAAGTTTGTGCTGCCATGAAGCAGGCAGGTCTTGGTGTGATCAAAGTTTTTTCGGTAGATGATGATTTTGATTTTTCAATCACAAAACCATATAAGCACGCAGTGGATTTCTTTTTGTTCGACACAAAAGGTAAATATTACGGAGGCAATGCACAAGTGTTTGATTGGACAGTGTTAAACCGATACGATCAACAAGTTCCGTTCTTCCTGAGTGGAGGCATCACTCCGGATAATGTTGCCAACATAGCAGCGTTAAAAAATATGAACCTGCATGCACTGGATGTAAACAGCGGAGTGGAAATAAGCCCCGCACTGAAAAGCATCGAAAAACTAAACACACTGATCGCACAAGTATCTATACTATAAACTTTGATATATATACTCATGCGTCACACATATCTCGTAGCCAGAAACCAGTAACCAGAAGCTAAAAATATGAAATATACAGTTGACGAACGCGGATACTACGGCCAATTCGGAGGATCATACATCCCGGAAATGCTGTATCCTAATGTAGAAGAACTTCGGAACAAGTATCTTCAGATCATCC
>DJFR01000048.1:45200-45465 GCA_002432545.1 Flammeovirgaceae bacterium UBA5867
CTTTGTCATACAGGTGCGCACAAGGTAAACAATACTATCGGCCAGATCCTGCTTGCAAAACGATTGGGTAAAGAAAAGATCATTGCAGAGACTGGTGCAGGTCAGCACGGTGTTGCAACGGCTACGGTATGCGCACTGATGGGAATGGAGTGTACGGTATACATGGGCAAAGTGGATATGGAACGCCAGCGCCCCAACGTAGAGCGTATGCGCATATTGGGTGCAAAAGTAGTACCGGCATTGAGCGGCAGCATGACGTTGAAAG
>DJFR01000085.1:0-2171 GCA_002432545.1 Flammeovirgaceae bacterium UBA5867
TAAATCTTATCATGAACCCAAGCGCGAGTCACTTTGCTATGGGCAAAAGTACACTGCGCGAAAGAGAGGTTGTGCTCGATGGTTCTGTTTCCTTCAACTGTGTATACCTGTTTACAAATTTACTCGGNNAATGATTTACGATGGCGACATCATTATAGCACAGAAAGGAAAATTACTCGCGGTAAACAAGCGACTCTCCTTCCGTCATTATAATATACTTGCATGCTCTGTCGATTTCAAAAATCCGGATGCCAGCGAAGTTATACTTTCAGACGATGTAAAAGATAAAAATGAAGAGCTTACACAAGCTGTAGCACTTGCCCTGTATGACTANNAAGATAAAAACGAAGAGCTCACACAAGCGGTTGCTCTTGCGCTATACGATTATGCGCGAAAGAGTAAAGCAAAAGGATTTGTGCTCTCGCTTAGTGGCGGTGCCGACTCATCATCGTGTGCTGTATTTGTAGCCGAAATGGTAAAGCGCGCGGTTGCAGAGATCGGTTGGGACAAGTTCAATAACGCGCTGGGTATAGAAGCACAGGATATAAAAGAGGCGGTAGGCAAACTATTAACGTGTGCTTATCAGGGCACTATAAATTCTTCTTCACAAACTTTTAATGCCGCTAAATCGCTGGCAGATTCTATCGGTGCCGAATTTCACCAATGGACAATTGATGAAGAAGTAAATTCATACTCCCGCAAAATCGAAAATGCGATCGGCAGAAAACTTACGTGGGAACAAGACGATGTTACGCTGCAGAATATACAGGCACGTTCGCGTTCACCCATCATCTGGATGCTGGCCAATGTAAAGCGCGCGGTGCTGCTTACAACCTCGAACCGAAGTGAAGGTGATGTTGGTTATGCTACGATGGACGGTGATACCAGCGGAAGTCTTTCACCTATAGCAGGTCTGAGTAAAATATTTATACTGCAATGGCTTCGCTGGGCTGAAACGAATTTGAATCAAACCGGCCTGCACCTGGTAAACAACTTGCAGCCTACTGCCGAACTGCGACCACTGGAACGCAACCAAACGGATGAAGATGACCTGATGCCGTATACCGTGCTGGCTGAGATCGAGAAGTGGGCTATTCTTATGCGCAGGTCTCCTTTGCAGGTATATGAGGTGATGAAAATAAATCATGACCCGGTAATGCTGACAAACTGGATAAAGAAATTCTTCCGGCTCTGGTCGGCGAACCAGTGGAAACGCGAGCGCCTCGCTCCTGCCTTTCACCTGGACGATCTGAACGTAGATCCGCGCACATGGTGCCGTTTCCCGATCTTGTCATCCGGTTTTACGGAAGAACTCGCGAAACTCGACCAGCATTAAACCGGTATTACCACACTGTAACGTTATTGTCGGCCAGTATCTTTCTGCTTTAAGCTTTTCACTTTAAGGCCCGACAGGCTTTTTGATTTAAGCTTTCTGCTATATTTGCCGCTATGGGTATACTGAGTTACATCATCTGGAATGGTAGTCCGGAGATTTTTTCTATCGGTTCTTTCGCACTTCGCTGGTATGGATTGTTTTTCGCGCTAGGCTTTCTCATCAGCCAGCAGATTCTATACTATATGTATCGTAAGGAAGGCAAACCTGAAAAGGATGTCGATACCCTTACCATTTACATGGTGGTTGCCACCATTCTGGGTGCGCGCCTCGGTCACGTTATCTTTTATCAGCCTGATATCATATGGAACGATCCGCTCGGTATCTTTTTACCTTTTGAATTTAATCCGTTCCGTTTTACAGGTCTGCAGGGATTGGCGAGCCACGGGGGAGCTATTGGTATTCTCTTCGCCCTGTGGCTATACAGCCGCAAGAAGAAGCCGGGACAAAATTACATGCAGGTATTAGATCGCATTGTTATACTCGTAGCATTAACCGGAGCGTTAATCAGGCTTGGTAATTATTTCAATTCCGAGATCATTGGTCTGCCAACCGATAAGCCCTGGGGTGTTGTATTTACAGGCCGATTAACCGAAACTATAAAAGACAAGCGACACGATGTTGATGATATTGTAGGCGATGTAGTATACTATAGAAATGACTCCGTACCTGCTGTTGGCGAAGGTCGCGTGCCGTTATATGTATATATATTCTTTAAGCCTTCTGCAAATGAAAATCAAATTGATAACCTTGTGAATGGCCCGGTGCGGCAAATGCT
>DJFR01000085.1:2230-8995 GCA_002432545.1 Flammeovirgaceae bacterium UBA5867
GGTATAGCACGTCATCCGGCTCAACTATATGAATCCATATCATGCCTCGTATTATTCCTGGTGTTACTCGCCATCTGGGCGCGTTACAAAGCGAACCTGGTGCAAGGCCGGATCTTCAGTATATTTTTGATCTGGTGCTTTGGCATGCGCTTCCTGTTCGAATACCTGAAAGAAAACCAGGAAGCCTTTGAAGCAAGCCTGCCGCTTAACATGGGGCAGATCCTCAGCATTCCACTCGTATTAGTGGGTATTGTTATTCTGGCATTATCATTCAGAAAAAAGGCTGAATAAAAATCCGGTTTTTACAGAAAGTAACGTTAAACTTGTCTATGCAGTAGGAGTCTTAGCGTTACAGAATGCTGGTAAATATTTTAGTTTTCATAAGCTTCTTTTCATTCGCAGAGCCGGTTCAGATCTCTGAGGCTGAGTCTTTGGCTGATTCCGTACGACATCCTGCTTCTAAAACTGCGCTGGATAGTGCCGGGCGATTCGTACGCATCAATCGTATTTTTATCATTGGTAATCGCATCACGCGCGATCCTATCATTCTGCGGGAGCTTACATTAAAGTCAGGCGACTTTATCTATAGCACGGATCTGCAGAATATACTTGAAACCGATAAGAAGAAACTGATCAACACACGTCTATTCAATACGGTAGAGATCAGAACGCTGGAACTTGAGACCGACCAGGTAGATTTACTCATCGATCTCAACGAACGATGGTATACATTTCCCTCTCCTATATTTGAATTGTCGGATCGGAACTTCAACGAGTGGTGGCAGAATTATAACCACGATTTCAGACGGGTAAATTATGGTCTTCGTCTCTATCAATATAACATGCGCGGCAGAAATGAAACGCTTCGTTTTATAGCACAGTTCGGGTTCTCGCGCAGGTTCGGCATCACCTACCGCTTTCCCTATATCGACAAAAAGCAACGGCATGGTTTAGCGGTTGACTTTGATTTTATCGAAACCAAAAATCTCGCGTATCGCACAGCCGATCACAAACTGGAATTTCTGGAATCAGAAGATATACTTCGTACCACACGTGTCGGTGGATTAACCTATAGCTATCGTCCATCTTTTTATGAATCACACTTCATATCGCTGTTCTACAGAAGCACAAATGTTCGTGATACCATTGAACTCTTAAACCCGAACTACATCGGCAAAGAAAAAGATACACAGCAGTATGCATCGCTTACGTATCAGTTCAATTCAGATCACCGCGATTATGTAGGCTATCCGTTGCGCGGATATTATCTCACAGCACTCATCACTCAAAACGGACTCACTTCTTCCGATGATCTGAACAAGTTTGAAATAAGCGGAACGTATGCACGATTCATTGACCTGAACAAAGGATTCTATCTCTCCAACTATACGGTAGGATATTGGAGTACACCGAATGATCTTCCCTATATGAACTACGGAGCACTCGGGTATCAAAAGCAGATCATTCGCGGATACGAAGTATATGTTATTGAAGGACCTGAATATATACTTAACAAAACTACATTCAAGAAAAAAATATTTTCACGAGCGTACAATTGGCGTGCCATGCCTATTCCGCAGTTCAGACATATACCGTTGGCAATCTATCTTAAAACCTATGCTGATGTTGGTTATGTAAGCAACTATCCGCACTATAAAATCAATAGTCGTTTAACCAACAAATTATTATCGGGTGCGGGACTTGGTATTGATATCGTTGGTTCATACGATATGGTGCTTCGCTTCGAGTATACGTATAATGCAGAAGGCAATCGCGGCTTCTTCTTTAACCTGAAGAAAGAGTTCTGATCTTTCGTTCACGCACGTGTCGTTCAGGTTACGATCAACTCATTACTATCCTTATCTTTGTTCGCTTAAAAAAATCTAAACAACATGAAGAACATTGCTGTGATTGGTTCTGGCACCATGGGAAATGGTATCGCGCATAGTTTTGCGCAACATGGTTACACCGTTACATTAATTGACATTGCCGAAGAAGCTTTAAAGAAGGCGTTAGCTACGATTGAAAAAAATCTCAGCAGACAAGTAGAGAAAGGTTCTATAACAGACGATATAAAAAAACAGACACTTGCCAACATCACAACACTTACGGATTTAAAAGCAGGTGTAAAAAATGTTGACCTCGTGGTTGAAGCTGCTACCGAAAACACAGAACTGAAACTTAAAATTTTTCAGGACCTGGATGCAGCAACAGCACCTCACACGATACTGGCAACAAACACCTCTTCTATATCCATCACAAAAATTGCTGCGGTAACAAAGCGCGCTGATAAAGTTATCGGTATGCACTTTATGAACCCGGTGCCGATCATGAAACTCGTAGAAGTAATTCGCGGGTATAACACAAGCGATGATGTAACACAGACCATCATGAAACTATCGCGCAGTCTTGAAAAGATACCGGTAGAAGTAAATGATTATCCCGGCTTTATAGCCAACCGCATTCTGATGCCGATGATCAACGAAGCTATATATTCTTTGTATGAAGGTGTAGCCGGTGTTGAAGAAATAGATTCTGTCATGAAGCTTGGTATGGCGCACCCGATGGGACCGTTGCAACTCGCAGACTTTATTGGTCTCGATGTTTGTCTTTCTATTCTGAATGTACTTCACGATGGTTTTGGCAATCCCAAATATGCGCCATGTCCTTTACTGGTAAACATGGTTCAGGCCGGGCACAAAGGAGCAAAATCCGGAAGCGGATTTTATATATACGTACAGGGAAGCAAAGATTTAAAGGTTTCGAAGCGTTTTGAGAAGCAGGAAGCCTGAGAAAAGTGAAAGGCCAGTTACTCGATTCGGGTAGCTGGCCTTATTAACACTTCTCTCCTGCCCTTCAAACCAGTGGCGAAGCCACCAGCCTCTGCGCAGGACACTGTGAAACGCTATGGCAAAAAGCTAATCACTGTGTGGAGAGGACTTTAAAGTACGGGCATAACCTCGAATTTTCCTAAGGAATTTCTGAAACTTTCCCCGGCTTAAAAGTTGACTTTTTCAGAGGGCCCGAAAAGGCACTTTTTGTGCCCTCAAGATTTTTTTAAATTAGAATAACGAACTGAAAAACAGACAGTTAATTATTATACACAATCGATCCACATTTTATCCACAACGTCTTTTTTGGACGGTAATTTCATGATTGAAGACAACTACAGACACCGCGGTTTGCGCAATAAACTCGTTAAGAAACTCGCCTTGAAAGGCATCAAAAGTGAGGCTGTTTTGAAGGCCATCGGCACCGTACCGCGCCATGTCTTTTTTGAAAATGCCCTGCTCGAACACGCATATGAAGACAAGGCTTTCCCGATTGGCGAGGGCCAGACAATATCTCAACCTTATACCGTTGCGTTTCAATCCGAGAAGCTGGAGATCAAGCCAGGTGATAAAGTTTTGGAAATTGGAACGGGCTCTGGTTATCAGGCATGTGTATTACTCGAGCTGGGTGCGAAAGTGTATACCATAGAATATAAACGCGGACTCTATGAAACTGCCAAAGAGTTTTTACCACGGATGGGCTACAAGCCGAATTTCTTTTTTGGCGATGGATCGAAAGGACTTCCGGCAAAGGCACCGTTCGATAAGATTATAGTAACAGCCGGTGCACCCGTTGTTCCGACAGCGCTTACCGATCAACTTAAGGAAGGCGGTATATTGGTGATACCGGTAGGTGACAAAGAGAAACAGATGATGCTGCGCATTCGTAAGCAAGGCGGCAAGCTTTTAAAAGAGGAGTTCGATTACTTCGCGTTTGTTCCATTGCTGGGCGAACAGGGCTGGAAAGGATGAACGCACGGGTAATACAACTTTCAATCGTTTGATAGAGGACAATAAAATGGTTCAACAGGAGTTAACATAAAAATTCGTTTCTTTGCCATTCCGTATGACAAACAACATCGTTGAAAATATCCTGAAACTGCTCAAAGGTGAATTTATCAAGTTCGTTTTTGTAGGAGGTATATCGGCCGCTATCGAGTTCTCGCTGCTCATTCTTTTTGTAGAGAAACTTGGTATCGACTACCTCATCGGAAATATAGGAGCATTCGCGTTAACCAACATCGTTACCTATATACTCAGCAAGCGCTATGTATTCAATGCTGCTGCAAATGTCAACAAGGCACAGGAAGCCGGACTCTTCTTCCTATGCCTGCTCGGCGGGCTCGTGGTAAATCAAATCGTGTTGTGGGCCCTGGTTGAATTCACTTCCGTGGATTACCGCATCGCGAAAGTTATAGCAATTGCCATCACGGTAATCTGGAATTTCTTTACGCGCAAACATCTTGTATTCCGTAGTCGCGCGGTGGCCACAGTAGAGCAACCTGCTCCTACAGAGTATTCAGAAGAAAATCTTTAAAGCTGGTATAATCACTCTTTAGCGCTATACTCTTCTTACTCTGCTGCATAAAGTGTTGCAGGGGCTTGGGTATATCAATGGATTGTCCCAGCGTATCATCTACAACTTCCTTGAATTTGGCCGGGTGCGCAGTCTCCAGGAAAATTCCTGTTACATCTTCACCCTGTTCTTCTATATACTTAATCAGTCCCAGGTAGCCAATTGCTCCGTGCGGATCCAATATATACTCGGTAGAAGCAAATACATGGCGCATGGCGGCACGCGTTTCATCATCTGAGAATGAATAACCTGCTATATCTTCCGAGAGTTTATTGAAATCATTCTGGAATAGATCGAGCATGCGGGCAAAGTTACTCGGGTTACCAACATCCATCGCATTGCTGATAGTTTGCTTCGAAGGACGCGGAGTAAATACATTTGTTCGCAGGTATTCCGGCACCACATCGTTCACATTAGTAGTCGCTATAAACTTACGGATGGGCAGCCCCATGCGCTGTGCGAATAGTCCGCCCGTTAGATTACCGAAGTTACCACTCGGTATAGAGAACACTAAGTCCTTCGCTTTATTCTTCATTTGCGCATACGCATAGAAGTAGTAAAACGACTGCGGTATAAGACGTGCTATATTGATGGAGTTGGCCGATGTGAGGAAATATTTCTTGCGCAATACATCATCCAGGAATGCCTCTTTCACCAATCGCTGGCAGTCATCGAACGTACCATCAATCTCCAACGCTGTTACGTTCTGTCCCAGTGTCGTAAATTGTTTCTCCTGTATATCACTTACTTTTCCCGAAGGATATAGCACGATCACTTTTGTTCCTTTCACCCCTAGGAATCCGTTGGCAACAGCACTTCCTGTATCACCGGATGTCGCCACGAGGATAACAATTTCCTGGTTTTGCTGACGGGCAAAGTAGCCGAGCAACTGCGACATAAAACGTGCTCCAAAATCTTTAAACGCCAAGGTAGGGCCGTGAAAAAGTTCAAGCGCATACGCATGGTCATCTACTTCCACCACCGGTGCATCAAACTGAATAGTATGTTCTACAATGCGTTTCAACTCATCAGCAGGTACATCATCGCCTATAATATTTTTTGCTACGATAAAAGCAATCTCCTGAAATGGCTTGGTATGAATGGTATCGAAGAACTCTTTTGGCAATACAGGAATATGCTCGGGCATATAGAGACCGTTATCCGGTGCAAGTCCTTGTGTTACTGCTTCCTTTAAATCAACTTTCAGATTCGGATTGTTCGTACTATAAAATTTCATCGATGATTTGCCTGTTATAAAGTTGTACTTCTTTCTAAGTATATATTTTGTACAGCGTGCGTATTTGAATGATTTATGCACTTACTATTTTGGCACCTTCGCTGTTGATGCGGGAAACAAACACATCGCTCTTCAATTTCAAAAGGTCGAATTGCTGTTGCATCGCTTTGCCTACACGCTCGGCTACAGCACGCTCGGAAGAGAGTGCAAATATAGTAGGACCAGAACCTGATATACCACAGCCCAGTGCACCTGCCTGCATAGCCTCTTCTTTGATTTTATGAAAGCCGGGGATCAGTACCGAGCGAATCGGCTCCGCTACTACATCGTGAAGCGAACGCTGAATCAAACCGTAATCCGGTTTCATCAAGCCCACAACCATACCTGCTATATTTCCCCATTGTGTAATTGCATCCTTCATTGGTATACTGGGTTTGAGTACACGCCTGGAGTCTTCTGTTTTTAATTCGAGATGCGGATGTACCAGTGTACAATACAATTCAGCAGGTGTTGGTATACTTGCTACATCCAGCGGTGCGTATCCGCGAATAAGAACAAAACCACCAAGCAGCGATGGCGCAACGTTATCGGCATGCGCAGAGCCACACGCAATGCGTTCTGACTCCATCGCGAACGGTAAAAGTTGTTCACGTGTCAGCGGATTTCCGTGCAGCTCGTTAATCGCTACCAAAGCCGCAGCCGAACTCGCAGCACTCGACCCCATACCACTTCCCAGCGGAAGATTTTTATAAAGTACTATATCTGCACCTTGCTGGCTGTTGATCGCCTTTAAAAATTCAAGCACCGCTACACCCGAAGTATTCTTCTCGGCTTCAAGCGGAAGTCTCCCTTCATCACCAACAATTTTAGAAATTGTAACGCCCGGTTTATCCGTAAGTGTTACAACCACTTCATCTGCCGGTGCTTCTACGGCAAATCCAAAAATATCAAAGCCGCAGGATACGTTCGCTACTGTAGCAGGTGCAGATGCTTTTACTGATTTCATTCCTTATTCGTTATCGGTTATCCGTTAACCGTTATTAGTTATCCGTTATTGGTGTGAGTGTGTCGCGGGTGTAAGTATATATTTAGCTGTACCGTTAACCTTTAACGATTAACGT
>DJFR01000085.1:9001-22489 GCA_002432545.1 Flammeovirgaceae bacterium UBA5867
GCACCGGGGCCGCGTATTACCATCGGACGTTCGTGGTAGCGTTCGGTTGTTAACAGTATAATGTTATCGCTGCCGGAGAGTGAGTAGAACGGATGCTGATTATTTACCGAACCTAGTTTCACACTCACTTTACCTTCGTTGAGTACAGCCATATAGCGAAGCTTTTCTCCTTTCGAGAAGGCTTCATCACGAAGTTTCTCGAACGATGCATCATGTTTCTCGAGTGTCTTGAAGAAATCTTCTACGCTTCCTTTCTGGCAATCAGCAGGCACGAGGTTTTCAACTTGTATATCGCTGAGTTCAAATGACAATCCGGTTTCGCGCGACAGGATCAATATCTTGCGTGCCACATCCATACCACTTAAATCATCACGTGGGTCTGGCTCGGTATAGCCTTTCTCTTTCGCTTCCTTCACCACATCGCTAAACTTCTTGCCATCGGTATAGGAACTGAAAATAAAGTTCAGCGTTCCACTAAGTACACCTTCAATGCTGATGACGCTGTCACCACTCAGCAATAAATCATTCAGGGTGTTGATCACCGGTAGTCCAGCCCCTACGTTGGTTTCGTATAAAAACTTAACACCACGTTTAAAGGCGGTCTTTTTAAGGTTGGTATATTGTTCCATTGAAGCCGAGTTCGCTTTCTTGTTCGGTGTTACAATGGAAATGTTTGCCGACAATATAGCTTCATAAACCGCAGTAACTTCTTCACTCGAAGTACAGTCTACGAAAATGCTGTTCGGTAAATTGAGGCTGATCATTTTATCTGCGAACTCCTTCATGCTCATTGCCTGGCCATCTTTTTTCATTTCGTCAATGCACGATGACAGCTTGAGTCCTTCTTCGTTGAACAACATCTTCTTGCTGTTTGCTACAGCCACTACGTTTACTTCCAGCAGGTTTTCTTTCGCCAGTTTGGTATATTGTTCTTCGATCATGTTTACCAGCGAGGTACCTATCAAACCAGTACCTACCAGGAATACATTCAACACTTTGCGATCTGACAGGAAGAATGCTTCGTGCAATGCATTCAATGCCTTGGCTACATCAGCCTGACGCACTACGGCAGATATATTTCGTTCGGATGATCCCTGTGCAATCGCCATTACGTTTACACCGTTCTTACCCAACGAACTGAACATACGCCCGCTTGTACCCGGACTATGTTTCATACCATCACCTACAACGGCTACGATAGACAAATCAGTCTCTACCTGCACTTCATCAATCTCTTCGTTGCGTATCTCGTATTGAAATTCTTTATCGATCGCAGATTTAGCCTGACGGGTATATTGATTTTCAATAGCAAAACATATAGAGTGTTCGGATGAAGCCTGGCTGATGAGGATCACGCTTATCTTTTCGCGCGCCAGTGTAGCAAACAATCGCATCGATGCTCCTACAACTCCTAACAAACCACTACCCTGTACGTTGAGTAAACTCACGTTGTTCATCGAAGATATACCTTTGATGAGTTTACCATTCTTGGCATTGGCATGAATAACCGTTCCTTCAAAAGTCGGGTTAAATGTATTCTTGATCCAGATCGGTATATGATTTACCATAGCAGGTTGCATGGTAGCCGGGAAAATTACTTTCGCTCCGAAGTGCGAGAGTTCCATCGCCTCCTCGTAACTCATCTGCGGCACCGTAAAGGCTTTCTTCACCATGCGCGGATCGGCCGTCATCATACCATCTACATCGGTCCATATTTCAAGATCAGTAGCATGTAAAGCACCCGCAAAAATAGCAGCCGTATAATCAGAACCACTGCGCCCCAGTGTAGTGGTCTCTCCGGTTTCAGATGTACCTATAAATCCGGTGATGATCTGCAGATCCGTATGATTTTTAAAATGATCGTTGATGAGTTTATTCGTTACATCAAAATCCACTTTGGCATAACCGAAGTGAGCATCGGTACGAACAACCTTACGTGCATCGAGAAACTCGGCAGCAACACCCTTGTCTTTAAAAGCTTCCGAAATGATATAGGCTGAAAGACGTTCACCAAAGCTCATGATATAATCCAACGTACGGGGTGTACGCTCTTTTACAAGAAAGACACCGTGCAGTACATCTTCCAGTTCGTTGATCATAAACTTTACCTGCGCCAGAATGCTGCTCTGCTTTTGTACACCGATCAGTTCGCGNNAGTGCGAGTTTACTGATGCCGATCAACACATCGGTTACTCCGCCAAAAGCAGAGAAGACTACCGTAACATCGCCCTTTAAGTAAGGCTTTACTATTTCTATAACCGATTGTATTCTCGCAGGGGTAGCTACCGATGAGCCACCGAACTTTAATATTTTCATGAACAATAATTATTCAGGGTGTAGTATTTCTATTTTAAACTGTTGGTTTACGATATCATCTCCTGGAGACGGACATAATCCTAATGGGGCCGGGGTATAAAATGAACACGGGGTCACCCCGTAATGATGGTAATGGTAATAATAGAAATAGTAGCTATCGTGGTAATGCAAGCAATGCTCTTCTCGAACGAGAAGAAAGAAGACGTTGCTATATTTTGTGTTGCTTGCATAAGGCGCACCGAAATAATGAAATGATATACTTGATTGCAAACTATTTTTTTAGATTTTTGCACGAACTAACGCTTATTAGCGCTATGCAATCGAATGTTCTTGGCGTGTTGAGGTGTTGGAGTGTTAACGTGTTGAAGTTTAAAATACTTTTACCGTAGCATTTACCTACATCAACACGTCAACACATCAACACTTCAACACAATTCAGATGCGTAAAAAAAAATTTCCCCGCGAATCGTTCGTCAGTATGACGGAGCTGGTATTGCCGAATGATACCAATACATTGAACAACCTGATGGGGGGACGCCTCATGCACTGGATGGATATTGTTTCGGCTATTGCCGGACAAAAACATTCTAACTCCACCGTGGTAACGGCTTCGGTTGACAATATATCTTTTAAACATCCGATCAGGCTCGGTAATGTTGTTACCCTGAAAGCAAAAGTTACCCGCGCGTTTAACTCTTCCATGGAGATACGCATTGATGTTGACGCAGAAGATGTACCCACCGGGCATAAGTTTGAAAGCAATGCTGCATACTTTACATTTGTGGCGATCGATCAGAACGGCAAACCTGTAAATGTGCCTGAAGTAGAACCTGAGACTGAAGAAGAGAAAGAGTTCTATAGCGGAGCACTTCGCAGAAGACAACTTCGCCTGATATTGTCAGGAAGAATGAAGCCGAGTGAAGCGAATGAATTGAGATCTATATTTGATATTAAAGAAGCGTGAGCCAGACATCCGTCATCGAAAGCCTATACCAGGAAGATCTTTACCAGATACCTTCGCGTGTTCTGATTATTCTTTCACGTTCGTGGGAAGAGCATACGGAAGATGAACGCACGGTGTTATCAAAGATGCTTGCTGCGGTGAAGCTGAGTCTTTCATCCGTACAGATCATGACACGAAAAGATTTTTCGGTAGATGATCTCGCGCCACTCGCACCAACCAAAGTGCTGGCGTTCGGAGCTTCGCTTAGATCTTCCGACAAGCTATACGAGCACCTTACGGTAGGCGGAGTATCGGTTATTGTAGCCGATGCTATAAATAACCTGGACGATCTCAAAAAGAAAAACCTCTGGATGGCGCTCAAGAAAATGTTCGGGCTCTAGTGGTGCAAAACTCTCCACACAAAACAATCTCTTCTCCGCATATATCGGGTGTAACATTTTGAGGGCGCAATAAATCGCGCAAACCTGTGCACCGCTTTCTTTTGGCAGTTTGCCACCTATTTATATATTTGTTGTTACTGAAAAACCATCTTGTATAAACAAGGTGGTTTTTTATGTGTTAAATCAGATCCCTTAAATCTTAAACAATGAATAGTACTTTACTTTTGATCCCCGCCCTCGGGATAATTGGCTTGATCGCGATGGCGATTAAATCAGCGTGGGTAACCAAGCAGGACGCAGGTGATGCCAAAATGCAGGAACTGGCCGGCTATATTGCCAATGGAGCCATGGCCTTTTTGAGAGCAGAGTGGAAAGTCCTTGCTTACTTTGCTGTGATCGCTGCTATATTATTAGGCTGGTCAGGCAATCTTGTGGAAGACTCCCACCCTATCATCGCTGTATCTTTTCTTATTGGTGCTGTGCTTTCTGCTTTTGCAGGCTATATCGGTATGAAGATCGCTACCAAGGCTAACGTCCGCACAACACAGGCGGCTCGTACAAGCCTTGCACATGCATTGAAAGTTTCTTTCACAGGTGGATCAGTAATGGGTATAGGTGTTGCCGGACTTGCTGTATTGGGGCTCGGTGGACTGTTCATTATATTCTTTCAATACTTTGTGCCGGAAGGTGCTGCTATTACCGGACTTGAAATGAAAAAAGCGATTGAAGTACTCGCAGGTTTTTCACTGGGTGCTGAATCGATCGCGTTGTTTGCCCGTGTTGGTGGCGGTATCTATACCAAAGCTGCTGACGTGGGTGCTGACCTTGTAGGTAAAGTCGAAGCCGGTATACCGGAAGATGATGTACGCAACCCCGCTACGATCGCTGATAACGTAGGAGATAACGTAGGTGATGTTGCCGGTATGGGTGCCGACTTATTCGGTTCGTATGTAGCTACTATATTAGCAACGATGGTATTGGGACAGGAGATCGATGCATCGTCTGATAAATTCGGAGGCCTCTCTCCTATATTATTACCGATGCTTATTGCCGGTCTCGGATTGATCTTCTCGATTGTAGGTACATGGTTTGTTCGCATCAAGAATGAAACTGACAGTGTACAAAGAGCATTGAATATTGGTAACTGGTCATCAATTATCATGACCGCTATAGCTTCTTACTTCGCAGTAAAATATTTACTCCCGGAAACACTCGTACACCGCGGTGTTGAGTTTACTTCTACCGATGTATTTATAGCAATCATCATCGGGTTGATCGTAGGTACATTGATGAGTATCATTACCGAATACTATACCGCTATGGGTAAACGTCCGGTGCTTTCGATTATCAAGCAATCAGGTACCGGTCACGCTACCAATATCATCGGAGGTTTATCAGTAGGTATGGAATCTACCGTATTACCAATCTTTGTTCTCGCTGGTGGTATCATTGGTTCGTATGAATTTGCAGGACTATATGGTGTAGCTATAGCAGCGGCAGGTATGATGGCAACAACGGCTATGCAATTAGCGATCGATGCCTTCGGACCTATAGCGGATAATGCCGGTGGTATAGCAGAGATGAGTCAGTTACCGGAAGAAGTTCGTCATCGTACCGATAACCTGGATGCTGTTGGTAACACAACCGCTGCTACCGGAAAAGGATTTGCCATTGCTTCCGCAGCACTTACTTCACTTGCGCTTTTTGCTGCATTCGTAGGTATATCCGGTATATCGGCTATCGATATATATAAAGCTCCTGTACTTGCAGGTTTGTTTGTAGGCGGTATGATTCCGTTTATATTTTCATCACTTGCTATTGCAGCGGTAGGTCGTGCCGCTATGGACATGGTGAATGAAGTGCGCAGACAGTTCCGCGAGATACCGGGCATCATGGAGTATAAATCGAAACCTGAATATGAAAAGTGTGTGGCTATATCTACACAGGCTTCTATTCGTGAGATGATCGCTCCCGGTGCTATAGCATTGATCGTTCCGGTTCTGGTAGGATTTACATTTGGCCCCGAAGTACTCGGAGGTTTACTGGCCGGTGTTACTGTATCCGGTGTGTTGATGGGAATGTTCCAGTCGAATGCCGGTGGTGCATGGGACAACGCTAAAAAATCATTTGAGAAAGGTGTTGAGATCAACGGACAGACATACTATAAAAAATCAGAACCACACAAAGCATCTGTAACCGGTGATACGGTGGGCGATCCTTTCAAAGATACATCAGGACCTTCCATGAACATCCTGATCAAACTTACTTCGATCGTAGCGCTGATCATTGCGCCACACATTGCACATAAAGATCATACGGCTGCAAAAGCAGAACCCGTAAAACAAAAGATGGAAGTGATCAGCGAAGCATCAACCACCATCAAATAAGATTTATACAGACTTCACGAAAGCCCCGGTATTGCCGGGGCTTTTGATTTTATGCCATCATCGTTATCTATACTTTGCCAGTATAGATGAAGTATACCAGGACCGGCCATACCGCCAGCGCATCCCGAAGCACCGGGTGTATTGTTGACTAAGCCGGAGTATTGCTATGATAAGACCTAAAATAGACTATTTTTAAAAAATTTTAATCACCTATAATTCCTGACGATGAAACGGATAGCCCCTCTCCTTTTTGCTTTTATGGCCTGCACGGGATATGCGCAATCCATATCCGGTGCCTGGAAGACCATTGATGACAAGACTGGTAAACAGCGATCTGTTGTTGAAATCTTTGAGCGCAACGGGAAGGTTTTTGGGAAAATTATAAAGATATTTCCTGCTGCCGGTGAAGATCCGGACCCGGTTTGTGAAGAATGTCCGGAAGATGATGCCCGCTATAACAAGAAGATAATCGGTATGGAGATCATCAAAGACATGGAGAAGTCTGGCGATGAATACTCGGAGGGAAATATACTCGATCCGGAAGAAGGCAAGGTATACAAATGCAAGCTCTGGCTGGAGGGAAGTGAGCTGAAAGTGCGGGGTTATTGGGGGCCTTTTTACCGAACGCAAACGTGGACACGTTCAAATTGATCTTCTATATTCGTTAATTCGCAGAAAAATACACAAAAAAGGAACCCTGGCGGTTACAACCTTATTTAAAGATGGTATACAGGTCGAGCTCACACATGGACGAGAAGGAGATCTTCGAGCGCATCAGCAAAGGTGATGAGAAGGCTCTTGAGTTCTTGTATAAGAAATATTACCGGATGATGACCAAGCTTGTCATCACCAACAGTGGAACAGAAGAAGAGGCTCGGGATATTTATCAGGATGCATTAATCGTTTTCTGGCAGAAAGCAACTTCAGGCAACCTGGTGATGACTTCGAAAATCAGTACCTATATCTACAGCATTTGTCAGAACCTGTGGCGAAAGGAATTGGATCGGAAGAAGCGCCTCTCCAACGAAGAGAAAGACTCCGCTGTTTCGCTTGATACGGAAACTGCCGAACGCGACCGTATCATTTTAAAATGCATCGAGCAACTTGGGGAGACCTGTAAAAAAGTGCTGATGTATTATTACTTCGAGGAAATGTCGATGCAGGAAATCGCAGACAAATTAGGGTTCGCGAATACTGACACGGCCAAGACCAAGAAGTATAAATGCAAAATGAAACTGGATGAATTAGTAAAGGCTCAGTATTCTGAGCATGATTTTTTGGATTAGAGAGTTATGGCATTAGAAAAAGATTTTGAACTGCTGGATGAATACCTGCGCAACAAACTGGATGCGACAGACAAAGCTGCGTTTGAGCAAAAACTACAAGCCGATGCGGATCTTCAGCGCGAATATAAGCTGCAACAAAAAATTGCAGAAGGTCTGCGCAAGGCGCGCACAGCCGAATTGAAAAACATGCTGAACAATATACCGGTATCATCCGTGCATGGTTCAGAAATTTCTATCGGTGTCAAAACATTGATCAGCCTTACCGTAGCAGGTTTGGTAGCCACCGGTATCTATTTGTATCTCGATAAAGACGAGACGGAAACATCTGCCCAACAGATCACAAAGACAGAAACACCTGCAGAAGTTCCGGCTGAAACCGAAACAGAACCTGCTCCGACAAATGAGGCAGAGCCGGATGCAAATGTCAGCAGCCCTGCATCGTCAGCACCATCATCAACTGAAACACCTCAACCGGAAAAACCTAAACAACAACCTGTTGTTACAGAACAACCGGCTGCAAAAGAATCTGCCAGTGTAACCAAACCGGTTATAGCACCGAAGCAGAAAGACAGCGTTTCAAAACCGGAGATCCATGTGTTTGAACCCGGTGAAGAAACTGAAAGCACCAGAGCGGTTGATGATAAAACAGCAACGGAAAGCACACCGAAAGCAAACAAGACTACGCTTACGGTTAAGACAGACGCCAACAACAAGAAGTATAATTTTCACTATCAATTCAAGAATGGTGAATTGTATTTGTTCGGTCCGTTTGATAAAAAGCTTATCGAGATCATGGAGTTCTTCAGCGATAACAAACATACTGTGTTCCTCTTCCACGAGAACAAGTATTACCTGCTGAACGAAGCGAGTGAAAAAGTGAAACCACTCACCGCCATCACCGACCAAACGCTCATCAAGAAACTGAAAGAGCACAGATCAGGAAACTGATTCGTACCAAAACATAACTATAGAAAGTCCCGCGCTGGCGGGATTTTTTATTTATAGCACAACAGGCATCTGCCCACACCGTTACTATTTGGTAATTTATCATAACTTTGGCAGTTGACATGGAGAAGAAAGCCCGTAAAAAGAAATTAGGTGGCTACCCCGGCATTGGCGTAGTCGTAAGCATTACACTTGCCCTGTTTGTTATAGGCTTGTTTGGCGTGCTCGTTATATACTCACAGGAGTTGGAGCACCAGGTACGCCAGAACATCAAGATGCAGGTATACCTCAAGTCGAATCTGACTGAGACGCAACGCCTGCAGATCGAGAATAAACTTCTCTCGATGGATTTTGTAAATCGTGAAGATGGTAAAGGTGTAGCATTCTTTTCCAAAGACGAAGCTGCTAAAAAATTTATAGCAGAGACCGGTGAAGACTTCACCCAGTTCATTGGTGAAAACCCACTAAAGGATGCCTTCCTCGTAAACATCGATCCTGATTTTCACTCCCGGGAACAAATGGAAAAGATCAAGGCCGACCTCCAGAAGATGAATGGTGTTTTCCAGGTATATTATGTTGAAGGTCTCATTGAATCTGTAAACAGCAATGTTACCAAGCTTGGATTTATACTCATAGGACTGATCGTGTTGTTACTCATCACAGTAGTCCTGCTTATCAACAACACACTTCGCCTCGCATTATTCTCACAACGTTTCCTCATCCGCAGCATGCAGCTCGTGGGAGCAAAACGCTGGTTTATTCAAAGACCTTTCCTGGTGCGTGCCGCACTTTACGGAACACTGGCGGGTATCATTACATCTTTGCTCTTGTGGTCTTTATCCGATTACGCGCAACGCAAAATAACAGACCTGGCACTGTTGCATAACCAGGAACATTTCATGATGATGCTCGGAGGTTTAATTGTTGTCGGGATGATCGTTGCTGTACTCGGCACCTTCTTCTCTATCAATCGCTACCTGCGCATGTCCCTCGATCAATTGTACTGATAAAATATACTATACATGGAAAGCAAACTTCCCTTTGGCAAAAAGAATTATCAATGGATGATCATCGGTGTAGCCGCCATTATTATCGGGTTCGTGATCATGTCGCTTGACAGCGCTCCGCATGGCTTTGGCTTTTTAGGACTTACCCTCGGCCCTATCGTTGTTATGGCAGGCTTTATCATTGAGATCTACGCTATACTGCATAAGCCAACCAAATAGTTCATTCCTGAAGTTCCACCAGACTGATAACTATATATCAACCTGGTGAACCTGAAATTTACGCGCATGACGATTCTTCAAGCTATCATTCTTGCCATCATTGAAGGCATTACCGAATTTTTACCTATATCTTCCACGGGGCACATGATCATCGGTTCATCGCTGATGGGAATCGCCAGTGATCCGTTTACCAAAATGTTTACCGTAGCCATCCAGTTGGGTGCTATACTTTCGGTGATTGTACTCTACTGGAAGCGTTTCTTTCAGTCACTCGATTTTTACTTCAAGCTTGTTGTTGCCTTTATACCAGCCGCCATTGTCGGTTTTCTGTTAAATGATACCATCGATGCCTTACTGGAACGCGTTGATGTAGTAGGCTATACATTGTTACTGGGAGGTATATTTTTTCTTTTTGTAGATCAGATATTCCAGGAGAACGAAAAGAGCGAGAAACAGGTTGATTACCCTTCTGCATTGAAGATCGGTATATTTCAGATCATTGCTATGATTCCCGGTGTATCGCGCTCGGCTGCTACCATCATTGGTGGTCTTACACAAAAACTCAACAAGAAAACTGCAGCAGAGTTTTCATTCTTCCTCGCAGTGCCAACCATGTTTGCCGCTACCCTCTGGAAGATGTATAAATACTTTGATGAAGGCGGCACATTCGGTTCCAACGAAATAACATTGTTTGCTATAGGCAACGTGGTAGCATTCATTGTTGCCATGATCGCCATCAAATCCTTTATATCATTTCTTACGAAACACGGCTTCAAGCTTTTCGGTTATTACCGCATCGTACTCGGCATTGTAATTCTCGTGTTATATTATCTTGGAGTAGGACTCTCCATCGTATAATGGAAAATCCGACACCCGAGGAAGGTCGCATCCTTCTTATTAACAAGCCACTGGAGTGGACATCGTTTGATGTTGTTAACAAACTGCGCTATAGACTCAAGATTAAAAAGATTGGTCATGCGGGCACGCTCGATCCATTGGCTACCGGCCTGTTGATTATCTGCACCGGTAAAATGACCAAGCGCATCGAAGAGTTTATGGGCCAGGAAAAAGAGTATACCGGTAAATTTACCATTGGCAGTACCACCCCTTCGCACGACCTCGAGACCGAAGTAAGTGAGCCAACAGATATAGCACACATTACATCGCAGGCTATAGCAGATGCTACAAAAAATTTTATCGGTAACATCAGTCAGTTGCCCCCTATGCATTCAGCCATTCGTATTGGCGGGAAGCGCGCTTATGAATTTGCCCGACAGGGAAAAGAGATCGAGTTAAAGCATCGCGATGTAGTGGTAAGCGAGTTTGAGATTACAGACGTGCAACTCCCCCACGTATCTTTCAGGATTGTGTGCTCAAAAGGTACCTATATTCGGAGTATAGCACGCGATTTTGGTAATGCGCTTGGTGTTGGAGCATATCTTTCTGAACTTTGCAGAACGAGGATCGGTTCTTTCTTGTTGAAAGATGCACAATCCATCGAAGATGTAACGCTATGAAGATCTATCACGGCATCGATGACTTTACAAGATTAGACTACGCGGTTGTAACCAGCGGCACTTTTGATGGTGTTCATGTTGGTCACCAGAAAATACTCGACAGGCTGCGCGAAATCGCTTCCCGGAATAACGGTGAAACAGTAGTCATAACATTCTGGCCGCATCCGCGACTTGTGCTGCACCCGGAAGACGATACACTCAAACTTCTCAATACGTTCGAGGAAAAAGCTGAGCTCCTGAAAGAACAAGGTATACAACACCTCATTCGTATACCTTTTACAAAAGAATTCTCGCAGTATACTTCCGAAGAGTTTATTCAAAAGATACTCGTTGAAACTATCGGCACAAAAAAGCTTGTTATAGGTTACGATCATCGCTTCGGTCACAACCGCGAAGGCAGCTTTGAACAGCTCAAGATCAACGCTCCACGCTATGGCTTCGAAGTAGAAGAAATTCCAAGACAGGATGTTGACCATGTGGGCGTAAGCTCATCCAAAATCAGAAAAGCATTGGAGGAAGGCGACATAGACACAACCTCTCATTTTCTGGCCCGTCCCTATGCACTTACCGGCCGCGTAGTAATGGGTGATAAGTTAGGGAGATTGCTCGGATATCCTACCGCTAACATCGAGATCGACACCAAGTATAAACTCATTCCGGCTGACGGTATATATGCCGTAACGGTGCTGCACGAACATACCACTTACAAAGGCATGCTATATATAGGCAATCGACCTACGGTAAATGGAACCAAGCGCAACATCGAAGTAAACATTTTCGACTTTGCAAAAGATATATACGGAGAATCGCTCACGCTATATTTCCACAAACTGATTCGTGGCGATGCCAGGTTCAGCGATCTGGAGGGATTGAAGGTTCAATTAGGGATCGATAAACAGGACGCTCTACGGATTCTGGGGTAATCGTTAATCGTTAACCGTTACATGTTATTCGTAAAATACAAAATCCAATTCCGCAAAGATCACAGAGAAGACTCAGAGTTACACAAAGGGAGCTCTCAGCGTTTTTCGCCAAGTAGTGTTAGTAGTTGAGCGTTTTGAGTTTTTAGAAATTCGATCTGTTCCTTCAGATTATTTATTAATTCGTCTTTCTCTGATTTCGAATTTTGGGGCGAATCAAATATATTATGGACATACCCATACCCCTTGTCGGTAAAAGTATTGTGCGTAAATGAAAGTGTCACACCCTGTAAAAGTATATCTTCCAGTTCAACTTCATACAACTGCGCTAATTTTTCGGCCTGATCGACTTTCAGATTTTTAGGGTTCCGCTCGATTTTAGAATACGTACTCTGATCAACACCGATTTGTTCAGCAACGTATTCCTGTGTATAGTTATTGATCTCCCGTAATATCTTCAAGTGCGACATACTTGTATTCTTTATATAATATAGCGAAAGTACAAAATTACTAACAAGCTACAAGCTCAAGATCATCGATTAACACTCCCTAATTTAGTTCTATACGCCTACTATAGTCTCCTTTAATACTATTATAAGCTTTGTGTAACGCTGAGTCTTCTTTGTGTTCTCGGTGCAATGGGATTTAAAAATCGTTATCGTCAACTTTTTACTTAATTTGGTCAACATAACCGAGGCCTCACCTACGGATAACGATTAACCTGTAACGGATAACGAAACCATGCTCTGGAGTCCATCAAAAGAATTCATTTCGCAGTCTAATCTCGCTCACTATCAGCAATGGCTGAAAGAGAAGAAGCAATTGCACTTCAACGACTATCATTCTTTATGGCAATGGTCGGTTGATAACGTTGAAGCTTTCTGGGAAAGTATATGGCAATATTTTGATGTTGTATACGATGGCTCCTATACGCAAGTATTGCAAGGCTCCATGCCGCATTGCCGCTGGTTCGAAGGCACGCGTCTTAACTATGCTGAACATATATTTCGTAAAGCAAACGATCAGCATCCTGCTATCATCTTCAAAAATGAAGCGGGGCCGATACAGGAAATATACTGGGATTCACTAACAGCACAAACAGCCTCTCTGCAACAGTATCTCAAGACACACAACGTAGTGGCTGGTGATCGCGTGGTAGCATATTTACCAGGTTGTCCGGAAGCAACTATTGCGTTTCTTGCGACCAATTCGTTGGGAGCAATATGGTCAAGTTGCTCACCGGATTTCGGAACGAATGCAGTGATCGATCGATTCGCACAGATCGAACCGAAAATATTGATCGCTACCGACAGCTATCAATACAACGGCAAAGTATTCGACAAGCAGGATGTAATACAAGACCTCATCAAGTCATTGCCATCACTGGAACAAGTCATCATCGTTTCTTCAAAAGATATAGTACCGGCTTCTTCCAAACCGATGGTATCCTGGAAACAAGTTACAGCCGACACAACGGCAAAGCTTGAGTTTGTACGCGTTCCATTCGCACATCCCATCTGGATTTTATACTCTTCCGGAACTACCGG
>DJFR01000085.1:22499-50462 GCA_002432545.1 Flammeovirgaceae bacterium UBA5867
GGCGAACGTTGCTTCTGGTATACCACGACAGGTTGGATGATGTGGAACTATATACACGGAAGTTTGCTCGCTGGCGCTACCATGGTACTTTACGATGGCAGTCCGGCATACCCAACATTAAATATACTCTGGGAATTTACGCAGGATGCCGCCATCAATCACTTCGGCACAAGTGCAGGTTTTATACTCGCCAACATCAAGGCTGGTATACATCCTGCAAAAGACTTTAACCTCGCTTCACTCCGATCCATCAGCTCTACCGGTAGCACACTGCCACCGGAGGGTTTCGACTGGGTATATAAAGAAGTAAAACACGATCTGTGGCTTGCATCGATGAGCGGAGGCACCGATGTATGCAGCGCTTTTGTAGGCGGCATGCCAACACTCCCGGTATATTCAGGCGAGATCCAGTGTCGTGCGTTAGGTTGCAGACTCGAGGCTTTCGATGAAGAAGGAAATTCTATTATAGGACAAGTCGGTGAAATGGTGATTACAAAACCGATGCCTTCCATGCCAGTATATTTCTGGAATGATCCCGACCATAAACGCTATACGGAAAGTTACTTTGAAATGTACCCGGGAGTTTGGCGACATGGTGATTGGACAGAAATTACTAAGCACAACGGAGTCATTATCTACGGGCGTTCAGATGCAACACTCAACCGTGCGGGCGTGCGCATCGGCACCAGCGAAATATATCGGACTGTCGATAAAGTAAAAGAAGTAAAAGACAGTCTCATTATTTGTATCGAGAAAAAAGACGGTGAATTCTGGATGCCATTGTTTGTAGTAATGCAGGAGAATACTGAGCTGACTGCTGACATTAAAAAGATGATTAACACAACCATCCGCAATGATTATAGTCCGCGACACGTGCCCGATGAAATCATTGCCGTACCCGATATACCCTACACGATTAGCGGAAAGAAAACCGAAACACCGGTTAAAAAGATACTCATGGGTAAAGATCCAAAACAGGTTGTAAACGCAGGGGCGTTGAAGAATCCGGAGTCGATGGATTTCTTTATTCGTCTGAACGAGGATAAAAAATAATGAACCTTTTTGTAAATTAGCGTATGGCCAAGTTGATAAAAACAACCTTTGACGAAGAGCAAAAAATAAAAGACGAAGCATTTCTTGCACTTACACCGCTTCAACGCTGGGAATATGCGTATAACGTAAGAAAGAAGATGTATAAACCTGGAGTAAATTATTCATTTAAAGGAATGAAAGTTACCGTGAAGAAACTGTCATGAGTGTGTATACGGAAGATCATCTTCGGTTATTAAAATCTTTCTTCGAACATCATGTTAAATTTATAGTCATCGGAGGGCATGCCGCCATATACTGCTGTCTCATCATCCTGCAGGAGAAAATTATTG
Source organism: Flammeovirgaceae bacterium UBA5867 (assembly GCA_002432545.1). Taxonomy (GTDB): domain Bacteria; phylum Bacteroidota; class Bacteroidia; order Cytophagales; family Cyclobacteriaceae; genus Ohtaekwangia. Next base: position 23,882 of record DJFR01000085.1, read on the forward strand.
CAAACGTATCCTGTAATCTATTTCAAAACTTAATCTCATTTACTGCGATTTCCCTTTGCTGCTTCATCATTGTGGTGTAGCTTTAAAACCCGATGGACGTAGAAATTCTCTCTCGCATACAATTCGCTTTTACAATTGCCTTTCATTATATCTATCCGCCACTGAGTATAGGACTCGGTTTAGTGATGGTGTTTATGGAAGGAATGTATCTGCGCACAGGTCAGGAAATATACCAGCAGATGACACGCTTCTGGGTAAAAATATTCGCACTGATCTTCGGCATTGGCGTAGCAACAGGTATCGTTATGGAGTTTGAGTTCGGCACCAACTGGGCTGTATACTCACGATACGTTGGTGATGTATTTGGAAGTGCACTGGCAGCAGAAGGTATCTTTGCCTTTGCGCTTGAATCGGGCTTCCTCGGTATATTAATTTTTGGATGGAATCGCGTCAGTCCAAGAGTACATTTCTTCTCTACGATCATGGTAACGCTGGGCTCCATGTTCTCAGCGATCTGGATCGTAGTGGCAAACTCCTGGCAACAAACACCAACCGGTTATCACATTGTTGGTGAAGGCATGAAAGCACGTGCCGAGATCACCGACTTCTGGGCCATGGTATTCAATCCTTCTTCTGTCGAGCGTATATCGCATGTATGGTCAGGCTCATTTCTTGCCGGGGCCTTTCTCGTTACGAGTGTGAGCGCGTGGTATATATTGAAAGGTAAATATATAGAATTATCCAAAGCATCTTTCAAAATTGCTTTATCGGTCGCTGCGGTTACATCGTTGCTTCAGCTATTTACGGGACATAAATCAGCTGATGTTGTGGCTCACTATCAACCGGCAAAACTCGCAGCGATGGAAGGTCACTTTGATTCTCTGAAGGCTGCAGACCTATATCTTTTCGGATGGGTAAACAAGAAAGAACAAACTACTACCGGTATAGCTATACCCGGAGGCCTGTCCTATTTTGTACACGGTGACATTGACAAGCCTATTCGCGGACTCAACAGCTTTCCGGAGAATGAACGACCGGGTGCTGTAAACTTTGTTTTTCAAACGTACCACCTGATGATTTCGATTGGTATGGCACTGATCGCATTGTCACTATACTCTGTTTTCCTCTGGTGGCGCGGAACGCTCTTCGATAAACGCTGGCTGTTGTGGGTCTTTGTGTGGGCCGTATTATTACCACAGATCGCCAACCAGGTAGGCTGGTATACCGCAGAAGTCGGAAGACAACCGTGGGTGGTATATGGATTACTTCGCACTTCGGATGCATTATCAGAAGCAGTCACTGCGAACCAGGTTATGTTCTCGCTCATCATGTTCACGCTGGTATATATGCTGCTCTTTGCACTCTTTATATACCTGCTGAATAAAAAAATAACACACGGTCCGTACGATCATCACGATGATGAACATAGTCCGCGCCACATGGAGATGGCAGGATCTTTTACATCCGAACATCCAACCGAAGCAACACCAGCGCCTCGCGGTAAAGATTCTGAAAGTATATAATGCATAACACATGGAAACATTTGCAGGTATAGATTTCCCAACGTGGTGGTTCCTGGTGATCGGAGCTGTGTTTACCGGCTACGCCATTCTCGATGGCTTTGATCTCGGTGCCGGTGCATTGCATTTATTCTTTAACAAAGAAACCAGCAGACGCACAGCACTAAATGCTATAGGCCCCGTGTGGGATGGCAACGAAGTATGGCTGGTAATTGGAGGCGGTGCTTTGTTTGCCGGTTTCCCGGAAGTATATGCCTCGCTCCTCTCCGCATTCTATATGCCGTTCATGATCTTCCTGGTAGCATTGATCTTTCGTGCTGTCTCCATTGAATTCAGAAGTAAAGAACCTATGCTGTGGTGGCGCAAGATGTGGGACATCAGTTACTGTCTCTCCAGCGGACTGCTTGCATTCCTACTTGGATTTATACTCGGCAATGTAGCCATCGGTATACCACTCGACAAAGATCACATTTACCGTGGCGACTTCGCTGACTTTATCAATCCGTATGCAATCATGGTAGGTATAACATCGCTTTCGCTTTTCATGATGCACGGAGCTATATACCTGGTTATGAAAACAGAAGACCGGTTGTACGCCAAGCTCACCATCATTGTTCGCAGAACCACGATCTTCTTCGTGATCAGTTTTGTGATCACCTCGTTTTATACCCTGCTATATATACCACACCTCGTAGATCAGATTCATAACAGTCCGGGTATGTTTATACTTCCGGTGATCATGGTGCTCGCCATCGCCAACATTACGCGCCAGATCGCCAAACGAAAATACCTGCTGGCCTTCTTATCATCAGCAGTCGTGATCAGCGTAGCACTCATCATTGTCTCTCTTGAATTATACCCGACTATAATTTATTCCCCACAAACACCGGCCAATAGCCTCACCGTATACAACTCCGCGTCCTCCAGCAAAACACTCGGCATCATGCTCACCGTAGCCGCCATCGGAGTCCCCCTCGTAGCCGCCTACACCACCTTCGTCTTCTGGACTTTTAAAGGAAAGGTGAAGCTGGATGAAACAAGTTACTGATGTGTCGGGGTGTTGATGTTAAATACCGCCAACATCAACACACCAACACTTCAACACGTCAACACATTTCTTACTTTTGCTCCATGAAAAAGTCAACTATAAATTTCTCTGTCGAGCTGGATCATAATAATGTGCCGGACAAGATCCTGTGGGATGCTACCGACAAGCCGGATCCAGGCCTTTCTGAAACGAAGTCCATGAGTGTGGCGCTTTGGGACCATAAACATAAGAATACACTCCGCATTGACCTGTGGACGAAAGATATGCCTGTGCATGAGATGAAGCGTTTCTATATTGATTGCATCGGTGGACTGGCTCAAAGTGCGCTTACGGCTACAGGTGATGAATATATTGCAAGTGAGATCAACGCGCTGTGCGAACGCCTCGTGAAGCACATCCAGAATACAAAAGACGAAGAGTAACAGCACTCCCGCTGTCAGAAAAGTATCAGATATAGTCAGCGTTCGGTTTTTTACCGTTCCTTCGGCATTTTCTGATACTTTTTCTTTAAAAAAGAAAGCCCTCCAAATCTCTGCTTTTCCCTCCTTTATTTCGCAAAGCGTTGCAACAAGTGATTTCAAACGTTTGTTTTTTGTAGAATTTTTGTACTTTTCGATAAGAAACTCGGTATGCATACTATTTTCGGGTTTCTTGAAAAACGGAAGTCATTAATCCTAAGAACCAAAACCAAATCGTATCTATGAAAAACTTTTACAAGGCTTCGTTAGCGACCGGGCTGGTGATGCTGTTGTCTGCCACGATGGTCTTTGCGCAGACTACCATCTCGGGTAAGGTAACAGATGCTCAGGGCGAAGCTATGCCTATGGCAAGTATTAAAGTAAAGGGAACCGTTACAGGAACCACAGCTGATGTGGAAGGAAATTTTTCGCTGACGGTAAACAGTCAGCCCCCGCTTACACTCGAAATTTCTTATGCCGGATATCGAAAGATCGAACTGCAGATCACCGATGCCAACACTGCGGGACTTGATGTAAAACTAGAGCCTGAAGAAAGTGTTTTGGGAGAAGTAATTGTAACCGGAAGTTTCTATCCGGAGAGTCTTACCAAAGCACCAACGGCAGTTGAACACGTTGATCGCCTTGCTATACAGGCAACCGCTGCTCCTGAATTCTATGAAGGACTCGCGCAGGTAAAAGGAGTACAAATGACTTCCAGCAGTTTGAACTTTCCGCAGATCAACACGCGCGGATTTGCTACGATAGCAAACACACGATTCGTACAGTTGATTGATGGGATGGATTGCTCTGCTCCGCTGCTTAACTTCCCTACCGGTAACATTGTAGGTATAGGTGAACTGGATATGGAAAGCATGGAATTACTTCCCGGTGCTGCCTCTGCTCTATACGGACCGAACGCTTTTAACGGATTACTTCTCATGAACAGTAAGAGCCCGTTTGAGTATCCGGGACTTAGCGCACAGTTCAAAGGTGGCGTTACGACTTCCGAAGCACAAGACAAAGCATTTCCATACTATAACTTTGCTATACGTTACGCAAAGTCATTCAACAACAAGTTCGCATTCAAAATAAACTTCTCGCTGCTCGATGCAGAAGACTGGTATGGTAACGACTATAAAACAGATGTTAACAGACCATCGTCTGAGACTGACCTGAGTGGTACACCTGACTTTGACGGATTAAACCTATATGGTGACGAAATTGAATTACCTACCGGTGTACCCAGCGTTGGTAACATTCACAGAACCGGATGGAAAGAAGGCGACCTGCTCGATAACCGCGATGCAAAAAGTATAAAAGGAGATGTAGCACTACACTATCGCATTACAGATAACCTGGAGATACTTTATAACTATCGTTACGGTGGTGGTAGCTCGGTATACCAGGGCTCACAGAAATACGCACTGCGCGATTTCACACAACAGTTTCACAAACTTGAATTGCGTAACAACAACTTCTTCGTGCGTGCCTACATGACGGAGACTAACGCAGGCGATTCTTATAACGTAGCCGCTTTAGGTTCTTATGTAAATGAACGCATCAAGCCGTCACAGACCTGGGCTCAGGAATATGTACTTGCTATGCAGGGATACTTCATTGATCAAGGTATACCAGGTGGAAGTCACACAGCAGCGCGTGCCTTTGCTGATCGTAACAGACCAGCTGTTGGAAGTGCAGAGTATAACTCATTACTCGAATCAGTTCGCAACGATTTATTCCAGCGCAATCCTCCCGGAGCGAAATTCAAAGATAACTCCAGACTATATCACGCACAGTTCAACTATAACTTTGCAGACCAGATCAAATTTGCCGAAATCCAGATAGGTGGTAACTTCCGTCAATATAGCTTGTTCTCCGATGGAACAATCTTCAATGAAGATCCGGATGATGGAACTGACTTCCAACGCATCACTATTAACGAGTTTGGTTTCTACGGACAGGTATCCAAAACTATAGCAGAAGCATTGAAACTTACCGGTTCACTTCGCTATGATAAGAATGAGAATTTTGATGGTCGCATCACACCGCGTATATCGGCAGTATATACCTTCAGCGAAAATCATAACATCAGAGCATCGTATCAAACCGGGTTCCGCAATCCTGATACACAAGCTCAATTTATATACTTCAACTTAGGAACGAACATTTTGCTCGGAAGTACAGAAGCCAATGCATCACGTTATGGTTTACATAATGGAGGTGCCTATACTGAAGCTTCTTACAAAGCATTCAGAGCTGCTGGCGGTAGTTTAAATGCCGATGGTTCTACCAATGGAAGTGATGCTGCCAAAGCGTTGCTGGTATCTGCAAATATACCGTACGTTGGTCCGGAGCAGTTGAAATCATGGGAAGTGGGTTACCGCGGAACCTTCAGCAACAAAGTATTTGTAGACCTTACAGGGTACTATACAACCTATACTGACTTTATCGGTGGCGATAACTACGCACTGAAGAAAGCTACTACGCACCAGGGAAATGTTGTTGCTGCAGGAACTATATATTCTCCCTATGTAAACTTCCCGGATGATGTTACTTCGTACGGTATCGGCATCGGCATCAACTATAGCTTGTTCAAAGGCTATACATTAAGTGGTGGCTATAACTACGCAACGTTTGAAGACAATCGCGATGCAAACAGTTCTTTCCGCGCAGGATTCAACACACCTGAAAATAAATTCTCAGTAGGTCTGAGCAATCGCAAAGTCACCAAAAACTTAGGCTTTAATGTTACCTATCGCTGGCAGGAAAACTTCCTGTGGCAGTCTGATTTCGGAGAAGCTGAAATTCCGGAGTTCGGTGTATTCGATGCACAGCTGAGCTATAAATTGTCATCCATCAAAACAACAGCGAAGATCGGTGGTACAAACCTGTTTGGTGGCGACTACAGAACTAACTTCGGTGGACCTTTCGTTGGCCAGATGTACTATATATCACTGACCTTTGACGAATTCTTTAAGTAAGAACCAAACCTTCGACTTACCATGAAAAAGATTAATTATAGAGGATATACACTTTCACTTCTCCTGTTGGTGGGCGCTTGCTCGCAGGAAGATATAGATCTGAAAGCTCCTGAAACAACAACCGATACTTCGTGCGAAGATGCTACGGCAGGCTCCGCAGATTTTTCGAAGTTTGTTGTGATAGGCGATGCACTGACAGCAGGCTTTCAGGCAGGAGCCTTGTTTACCGAAGGACAAAACAATTCGCTCGGTAAAATTCTGAACAAACAATTTGAATGTGCAGGCGGCTCGGCAACGTTCAACCAGCCAGACATCAATTCAGTGAATGGGTTCAATTCAACCAATTCAAATGTTGGTGCCGGTGTAATTTTAGGACGACTTGTATTGTTTGATTCCGATGGAGCCGGCTCCAAAACAGCAAGCCCTACACCTGCCGGATATCCCGGTGTACCCGCTCCCTACAACACGGCAGATTTACCAGCCGCGTATACCGGTGATAAAACAAAGCTGAATAACTTTGGCGTACCCGGTATAATTCTCGGCCAAATACTGACCGCGTTTACAGGAGGTCCTTCTACTGGTAATCCTGCGTACAACGGACTGTATGCACGCTTTGCTTCAAGTCCTGGAACTTCCACTATATTAGGTGATGCCATTGCAGCACAAGGCACATTCTTCCTGTTCTGGGCTGGTAACGGTGACGTACTGGCGTATGCGGTAGCAGGTGGATCAGGCCCTGTAGGACTTACCACCACCGATAATTTCTCTGCGCAGTATAATGCAGCTATCAATGGTCTACTCGGTTCAAACACAAACCTGAAAGGCGTAGTTGGAAATATACCAGACGTTGCCACTATACCACACTTCACAACGGTTAAGTGGAATGCTATACCACTGGATGCGGCTACTGCATCGAACGTTACAACAAACCTCGCCAATAATTATAACGCTTTTCTGGATCAGGTTGCTGCTGCAGGTGCTATTACCGCGGCTGAACGCGACCTGCGCAAAGTATCGTATGCTGCCGGGCAAAATCCAATCCTGTTAACGGATGAGACACTCACCGATCTCAGTCCCTATATGCAGGGACCAGCAGAGGGTCTTTTACCGTATGCCAAAGCACGTCAGACTAAAAATACAGACTTAGTGCCATTATCTGCGGGAGCTATACTCGGCACAACGATTGGAGGAGATGCGTCAAAAGTATATGGTGTAACCGTACCGCTGGAAGACAAATATATACTTACTTCAACCGAGGTTACTGAAATACGTACACGTACTACAGAACTTAATAGCATTATTAAAGGAGCGGTTGAAAGCAACAGTCGTCTGGCACTGGCAGATGTAAATTCTACATTCTCTGCACTCGTAACGGCAACTGCCGAAGTGAAGAGCGGAGTAACCATCACCCCTACGTTAACTCCTCCTACCGGTGCATTCTCGGAAGATGGCATTCATCCGAACAGCAGAGGATATGCGTATGTTGCAAATGTTTTTATTAACGCAATAAATGCTAAATTTGGTTCTACAGTTCCGCAAGTAAACCTGGGACTTTACAAAGGTACCGGCCTTCCGGTAAGTCCGCAGTAAAAATATAATACTACCTAAACCGAAGAAGCTGCCGCAGGGCAGCTTTCTTTTTTTATACCTTGTAGATTTAGCAGCCGGAAAATCAAATATATCCTGCCATTTTATAGGCAATCATACCGACCCACTCTTTGAATAACTTGTGCCACACATGCAACGCATCGAGTTTGGGTATAATAAAAGCATCAACATAATATTCACGCGGATGTGAATAGAAATCGGTAGTAAAAGGCTGAAGGTTCAAACCAACTTTTTTATAGCACGCCAGCGAACGCCTCATATGAAAGGCAGACGTTATCAGTAAACACTCTTCCGGTTTATACTTCAGAGAGTCCAGCATCTTTACCACCTGTTGCGCAGACTCTGCTGTATTGCGTGTCTCATTTTCAATAATGATATCCGTGGAGTCAACGCCCATCATCATCATGGCGCGTCTGTATTTGTTAGCCTCGGGTTCGTCTTCTGCAAACAAACGACCTGTGCCTCCGCTGATCAGGATTGTACTGACCAACCCTTTCTTATATAATTCAACAGTATGCGTTACACGATCAGCTCCACGGCTGAAATAGATACGATCATTCGGCTCGAGTCCGGTGATAGTTGTACCGGTTAATACAATTCCCAATTTGTAAGGAGCCATATCTTTATAGGCAATCGGTTTTATCTCCCACATCAGCATCGCCTCGTTGGCCAGAAAATCATTTGAGAACAGGAACAGCAAGATTACACCGCTATACTGCATGAGTTTTTTCCACTTCGGATTTCGCAGTACAATCGACAACACCAGGATGATGAACACGATCGTGAGCGGCAGTATAAAACTGTTCAGTATTTTAGAAAGTACAAAGAACATCGGTTGCTGTAAATGTTAATGGTTCAATATAGTATATCAGTCTTTCTTCCTGTACAAAGGATTGGATATATTACTAATGCCATCAATAATCCTGCGAAGGACATCAAAATATAGCATCAGTGCCAGCATGAGCGACATTGACCAGATTACCCCGGTATTAAAAAAGAATGTATCGATGTTACGATTCAGAAAGTGTTTCTGCGGCATGTAGAACTGAGCATTGAAGTCAATGGCATGCTCCGGATCCGGCTCTTTGTAGATCGGGTATATCTTCTGAATCAGTTTACCATCCTGCTCGATAATACGATGTGTCTCCGAAGTATTTTTTACCAGCTCCGTAATGGCATCGTTATGGTAAGCTTCACGGTAGTTACTGAAAGCCTCTTCTTTTTCAGGAGTACTGGTAACATTGAATATCTTCTTCTCGCGTTGCTGATCGGCCGTGTTATATCGTTTAATATAGTATCGTTTCAGATTTACCAGGTAGTCAGATATAGCATTGTACGAGGCTGAATCAAATTTAGCCGGAGTCAGATTGTCCAGAGCCGGCAGCGTCTGACCTGTCTCTTCCAGCTCGTGCCTGATCTCACGCTGCATCAGTACCATGTTACTCTCCACCCTGCTTCGCACCTCCGGATCAGTCGATTTATAGTTATTGATCATGTGCTGAAGCCTGCTTTCAATCTCGGGAATGAGGTATACTTTCTTATAGTCAGCGCTGGCCATCGCTTTGTCAAACGGATAGAATTCACGTTCAAAACTATTGTCTTTAAACTGCGAAACCATGGCCGCTTCAAAAGCCCAGCGCGAAGCCATCAGGTCTCCTACAAGCGGTACCGTTGCCGTATTGCCGATAGCAGGATTCAGTTTATCGAACTTCACCACCACCCCGCTCAGGATAAGCTGCGGAATAAGCAGCAACGGTATCAGTATATATATAGTGACGGCCGAGTTAAACCCGGAGGATATATTCAGTCCCAGCAGATTTGCAAAACAGGACGTTGTAAAGAGTATAAACCAATGGTGCAGCAGCATTCCTTTTATCTCCAGCACATAATTACCTACCAGTACAAACGTAAGCGTCTGTATGGCAGAAAGCATGAAGAGTATCGATATTTTGGATAAGATATAGCTGCTTCGGCTCAGGTGCAGAAATGCTTCGCGCTTCAGAATTTTCCGGTCGCGAATAATCTCTTCGGCACTTACAGTTAATCCCATAAAGAGCGCCACAATAACACTCATAAACAGGTAGGCCGGTATATTCATGTTCTTGCCAAACACATAGCCTATATTTACCGAATCATCTACGTTGTAGTAGCGCACGATGAACGCAAGTATAAATGCCAGCACAGGCGCCTCCAGCAAATTGATGATCATATACTGGCGGTTGTGAATCTTGGCCTGTATATCGCGCAGCGAGAACAAATGCGCCTGCTTCAACCGGGTAGGGATACGCAACGTTGAATGCGGCACCTCACTCGAAGTCTCTACGGCAAACGGACGATAATTCTGTTTATAGATTGTGTTCCACTGCTCAGCTGTAATCTTGCGTTCATTGGTGAAATGTCCGTACTCATTAATCACTTTGGTTTCAATGATGTTGAAGATCTGCTCGGGGTTTACATTACCGCAGTCGTGACACTCACCTTCTTCGCTGTTCACCAGGTTTATACTTTTCTTGAAATATACCACCGCATCCACCGGGTTGCCATAGTATATCTGGTAGCCACCGGTATCGAGTATCAACAGTTTATCAAACATCTTGAAGATGTCTGACGAAGGCTGGTGTATAACGGCAAACACGAGCTTGCCTTTCAGCGAAAGTTCTTTGAGCAGGTCAATGATGTTTTCCGAATCCCGTGACGATAAACCACTCGTAGGTTCATCGCAGAATAACACAGCAGGTTCACGCAATAATTCAAGCCCTATATTAAGTCGCTTGCGCTGACCTCCGCTGATCGTCTTCCGCAACGGAGAGCCTACCTTCAGATCTTTGGTTTCTTCCAGGCCAAGATCTTCCAGCACTTTCATCACCAGTGTATTGATCTCTTCTTCCGATTTATTGCTGAAGCAAAGCTTGGCAGCATAGTACATATTTTCATACACCGTCAGATCTTCAATGAGCAGATCATCCTGCGGCACAAACCCGATCACGCCTTCTATAGCCTGCGGGTTATTATGTATATCCACACCGTTGATGAGCACTTGTCCTTGTGATGGTTTCTCTGAACCATTCAACACGTGCAGCAGCGTAGATTTACCTGCACCGCTGGCTCCCATCAANNCGTCCATTCTTAAACTTGAAGTTGATACCCTTCCCTTCAAATGACAGTCGCGGAAAGTCACCAAACTTCTTGAAGCGATTCAGCAGGTCGCCATAATATACCGGTTCATCTTTGTCCCAGCGCAACATACTACCCACAGCCAGCACAGCAATTTTGCCACTCTTTACCGGCACTCCGTTCAGGTATATATCGGAACCTCCGTGGTATTTGATAAAGTATATTTCAACCTGTTCGATGTAGACTATAGCCACAAAACCATGAAGCTCGGAGCGCTGTATATGATGTGCCTTCTTCAGCGACCCTTCCGGTTCAGCATCGATGATTAATATATGATCGTGATCCAGCTCCGATGCTTTTTTCCCCTCGACAAAAACCTTGATCGCTTCAATTTCATTCTGCGATATTTTCAGATTTTCACCAATGGCATTTACCAGTTCTTCTTCGCGGGGTGTGATCTGTTCGTCAGCATGTACAATGGTAAACAGTTCGAGCAGAATAACCACCTTCTGTTTCTGCGTAAGCTCCAGGTTTACTTCCGAGCAGAGTTTCTCGATACGTTGCAGTTCAACGCTTAGCTCACCCGTTGCGGGCAGTGCCTGTACATAGTCATCAAACTTTTTTACATAGGTATCGACAGCCGAACGACTGAGGTGGTCCTGCAGAAATTTACGGATCTGCTCGCGCTCCTGGTGGGTAACTTGATCTTCTTTAGCAACTACCGCGAACAACCGCAGAATAGCTTTGAGTAGAGGTTCACTCATAAAACTGAATTACGTGATTCTAAATATAATCGAAAGACGGGGTCACCAAAAGAAAAGGACTGGCTTGAACCAGTCCTTTTCTATTTAGCCTACATAAACTTTTAAAGTTTATTCGGTGATATTCTTACGCATCTTCTCAACCACCTTTGTTATTTCTTCGAGGTTCTTGTCAGACAACACGAGGTCGCCACGGTTGTTCTTGATTTGTTCTTCGATGTTCAATGCAGCGTATGCTTTTTCAAGGGCAGTAAGATCAGCAACCAGTGTCGTTACAGGATCAGTCTGCTCAACAGTCTGCAACATTTTCAGCAACTCGCTTACTGATTTTTTCTGTTGCAGTATAATGCGCATCAACGGAGTAAGTACCTGGTTACGGTTATCTTCCGGTAACAAATTCTTTGGATATGTTTTGATAAGACCAGTTGAAATATACAGGCCTTCGATGAAGCTGCCGGCAACAACGAGTGATGATAACTTGTTACGGCTGTCATCTTTCAGGAAGTTCTCAGTCTTCTTGATGGCTGCATCCAGCAAATGAGTCAATGAATCTTTATTACCAATGTTTGCTTCAAATCTTTTCAGAATTTCCACATCAAATGAACCGATCACACCGAGGTTATCAGCCAATGTCTTGCAGGCATTCAGATAATCGATCGCTTCCTGCGTTTTTTCATACGAAGCGAGGTACCCGATATCAGCAGCATAAACACCGAGGTTCAATGCAGCCTTGTCTGTGCGTGAAGCATACTGATCAACCTTTGTACGTGAATTAATGAGACTCTCATTGAATTCAGCACCGGTAGCCTGCAGAAGATAAGGGATTTCGGAAGGTGAAGGTATATTGTAAACTACTTCTTCGATTTGTTGTTTCAGACTGTCTTCGGCCGCCTGAAAATCAGCAGCGTTTTTGTCCTTATCGCTGGAAGAAGATCCGCATGAAGCTAACCCTGCGGCCAGCACAACACATACACAGAAGTTAGTAAGACGATTCAATTTCATAGTGTGAAGCTTAGGTTTTGAGTTCCAAGTTTAACACATTTTTCATGTGTATGAAAATTAATTTTGTAGGATAGCGGGTAATTTTTTCTGCCTTCGGTTACTTTTTAGTAGATTTAGTAATGCACATTGTAAAAAATGTTATGGCAAGATTAGTTGATAAGACACTCCTGATCGATGACAGTGATATAGATCTGTTCATCCAGCGCAGGTTTCTGGAAGTGTACAACTTCTCGAACCAGTTAGTACTCTACAAGTCAGCCAACGAAGCCCTTGACTGGCTCAAGAATATCAACGGTGAACCTGCTCCCGACATCATCTTTCTTGATCTGAACATGCCTGAAACGGATGGCTTCTCGTTTCTGAAAACATTCATGGACCTCCCCGAAAAGGTCACTTCCAAGTCGCGCATCGTTGTGCTCACAAGCTCCAATAATGTTAAGGATCGCGACCTTGTATTCGAGAACAAGAATGTTATTCAGTATATCACCAAACCTCTCAAACAAGCTGATATAGAAGATCTTAAGAAGATCATCAACCAGAATTAACAGTATATTTCCTTTAGCGGTCAAGCCAGTCTTTAAACTCCTGTACGCGCTCGCGTGCAACAATAATGTCTTGATCCTGCGAACCCTTTAACACAAGTTTCAACCGGCTGTTGGTATAGCTGATGATATCCTGGATGGCGGTAGCCGCAATAAGATACTTCCGGTTGATGCGGAAGAAACGCGCAGGGTCTACCATCTCTTCCAGTTGTTCCAAAGTATAGTCGAGGATGAGGTTCCGGTTATCGCCTGTAGAGCAAAACGTAGTTTTATCCTGACTGAAGAAGTACAGTATATTTTCAACCTCCACCGTTCGAAGGTGCTCCCCTACTTTAATAACGAATCGTGACTTGTGTTTTTTGGTGAGCATCTGTATAGTCTGCTCAATATTACTCAGCAATACTTTGGTATCAGGCTCCTGCCGCGTAAGCGCTCTGAATTTAACAAGCGCCCCGGCAAGTTCATCTTTATCAACCGGCTTCAATATATAGTCGATACTGTTTACCTTGAATGCCTTGAGCGCATACTCATCATACGCTGTGGTAAAGATCACCGGCGACTTGATGGCGCATTGTTCGAAGATCATAAAACTTATACCATCGGCCAGTTGTATATCCATAAAGATCAGGTCGGGCACCGGATTATCTTTCAGCCACAATACGGCACGCTTCACCGTATCAATTTTATTCAGGATGTTAACAGCAGGCTCGAGACTTTTTACCAGGTTTTCCAGCCGCTGTGCTGCCTGCGGCTCATCTTCTATAATCAGTACATTCATGCTTGAACAGGAATAATAGGAAGCTTCACTATAAACTTATCATTTTGAATAACTTCAACTTTGGTATCACTCAGAAACTCGTAGCGCTTGCAGATGTTCTCGAGCCCGATGCCCGTTGACTCCTCACTATACACCATTTTCTTTTGCAGGTTATTTTCTACCACGATAAAATTACCCGAAGTATATACACGAATGGTAAGCGGATTTTCTTCCGATACTATATTATGCTTGATGGCATTCTCGATAAGCATCTGCACCACCAGCGGAGCTACCATACTCTTTACATTGTCCAATTGAATATCCAACTTCAGTTTATCCCCAAAGCGGATCTGCTGCAAGTATAAGTAAGACGACAGGAATTTCATTTCTTCTTCCAGCGCTACCACTTCACGATCGCGCGTGTCCAATACATAGCGGTATACTTCCGAAAGCTGCTTGATAAACTTGGCAGCCTTGTCCTGGTCTTCATATACTACGTTGGTTAATACATTGAGTGTATTAAACAGAAAATGTGGATTGATCTGACTCTTGAGACTTTCGTAATGTGCTGCTATATTTTCTTTCTGGAGGCGCTCGGCATCGATGGCCACCTGCCGCCAGTTGATCAAAAATTCTCTTCCGTGCATAAACAGCGAAATGATAATAGTAATAAGAATAGAATACCCGGTGCTATAGTTTATCGCCACTTTCATACTCCACGAGTACAAAGCGATAATGCCGTACATGGCGGCAAGCGAGTATATAATGGTAACAAAGAGCCCGACCACAAAGCGCGTCATCGGAAATTTTATCCAAGGCCATTTCCAGGAGATAAAATTGGCCAGATAGGAATTACCTTTCCAGAGCGCGACCCACATCAGGGCGTTGAGCGATCCGATCTTCCAGAAGCGTGGTGAATTAAAAGTACAGTGATCACACCCAAGTCCCGTCCATGCAAACAGCATCCCGAGGATGATCAGAACAATTACACTCTTCATTTCCTTAATTACCAGACTCCGGTCGATAGTCATAGGCGATGTTGCTGCTTATATCAGTAATCCAACCCCTAACGTAATAAGCCCGGCCGCCAATAGCAATGCACCGATATAAATTAGTGCAACAAGTTTGTTGGGTTGTGTGGCATTAGGTGTCATCGATGAAAAGAAAAACCCGCCTGAGATAAGCAAAGCCGATGTTGGGATCGCACCGCGCACAAACCACATAACACCCAACGGTAGGGCTACATGATCTGCCAGTAACTGACACACCAGTGACAGGATCACAATAACACCGGCATGCGCATGTCCTGCCCTGAACATCGCTTTCTGGAAAGCATTAAATTCAATTTTAGTAAACCTTCCGGATAATACCGTTAGCAAAAAATGGCCACCATACTCGATCGAAGGAATGGTGATCAGTATAATTCCACACATGAGTTTTGATTCGAATGTCATACGCTATTTTTGGTTACTGGCTTCAGGCTGCTGGCAGCAGCGCAAAGCTTCGGGTTACGAGCTTTTAGCTGCGAGACATTACTACAGCGACTGTTGCCATTTAAAATTATATCTATAGTATAAATAAAGCCTCACCAAAATCTACCAGCAGCTAGTGGCTAGAGGCTGACAGCTATTTGAGCCTTTGCTCAAAGTTTTTTCACGCCAAAGAAATATGTCCACCAAATGAACAGCACTTGCAGCGGCACACGAAACCACAAATACATCGGACCGTTTTCCATGCCGCCTAGTTCTACGTGTTTGAGCGAACCTGCTACGTTCGCAGGAAGTATACATATAAAGAATATGATGAGAAGTATACTGGTTAATCTGGCAGTGCGTTCGAACAGCAGTCCGATAGCTGCCAGTAATTCTATAACACCCGTAATATATACCAACTCGCGTTTATAAGGAATCATGTCGGGCATGGACTGTATCATAACATCCGTCTTGAAGAAATGTGCAGAGCCCGTCATCAGCAACATCAACGCCAGGGCTACACGTCCGATGAAACTGGTGGAATATTTTTCTTTCAACAGGTACTTGTTCACAATCCAAAATCCAACAAACGAAGCAATTAGTACGATCAGAGGCGCCATAAATTTAAAGTTACGAGCTTTTAGTTATGAGAAAGATAAGAAGTAAGAAGCCAGGAGTAAGAAGTAAGAATCGCAAATATACCGCTACACTTCCTTAGCAGAAGCCTGCAGCCAGCTCCCCTTCTTCTCCTCACAGCTCGCAGCTCAAAACTCGCAGCTATTTCCCACATTTACTCTTCACTTCTTCCACCATCTGTTGTCCCCAGCGTGGAGCCAGCGGATTCTCAGACTGAAAGGATGTAAATTTTTCCAATGCTTTGGCGTTGGTTGCGCATGCTTCTGCTGTTGATGATCCGAAGAATTGCGCCATGCCCAACTGCATCTGTGCGAGCAATGCAAGAGCGCGTGGATTCTCCGGGTTAACGGCTATCGCTTTATTGAATGCCTGCATTGCCATAGGCGTATACTGCGGGCCACGGGCTGATGGATCTGCCGGTATACGCATCATATATATAAAGCCTTCCATCGCTATAATTTCAGATTCGTTGGGAACTATAGCTTTAGCTTTATTCAGCGCGGTAACAGCCTGATCGAGGTAAACATCTTTTTTAGCATTGTCCTTCTCCTGGTTACTCATCATAATATACCCGAACGATGCATAGTAGAATGGCTCCCACTTTGTTTTTTCGGCAGCACCTATACGTTCCAGCGCGTTAACAGCCGTTTGATAATCGGGAATAGTTTCGGCAGTATATACAGCCTCAATATTTTTCTGCATGGCTTCTATATACTTGCTGTCGTTAGCGAGTACAGTGCCGGATATTGTCATGATCAATACAGCGATCAGAACCGGAATAATGTTTAAAGTTTTCATAGTTATTTAATGTTAAGGGTTATTATAAACTTGGCAATTGATTTACGGATTTATCTTTCGATAAGGTGATGAATATACCCACGAAGAGGAAGCGTGGTGCGGCCTGACGAACCGGCCTGCTGTTATATATACCTTCGGCATTTTGCTGGCTGCTATATTCATAGCTGAAGATATTATCACGCCCCAGCAGGTTTGTGCACGACAGGTAAACAATCAGGTAAGGCTTCGGCAGGTAGCTCCAGTTAAAACTCAGATCGCTATAGGCCGGTGTTTTACCATTATTGAATTTATCCGCATTAGGATTGTTATACGGGCGACCTGAAGTATAAGAGTAAGTAAACCCTAACTGACTGTTGATAGCCTGTACAAAGTATTTATATACCACTGAGAAGTTATGCTTTGAGGCAAACGCTGGCGTTGATCGGTACGGGTAGTTCAGGTATTCACGTTTGGTATCCAGAAATGAATACGAGATCCAGTAATCCGTATTGCGCAGCGAACGATTATCACGCCAGAACAATTCTATACCTTTGGCATAGCCGGAGCCTGCGTTGTTTAGTATAGCAGCGTCACCATTTTCATACTTCACCAGGTCGCTATATCGCTTATAGTATGTCTCCACACGAAACGTGCGATTGTTCTCTATGCGTTGATAGTTCAGAATAAAATGTTCTGCTTTTTCAGGATCAAGCGTATTGTTTACACGTACCAGTTCGTTCTTGGCAGTCTGGCGAAATTTTCCGTAAGCGAATGACACCTGACTGAAGCTGCCGGTTTTATACGCCAGTGAAATACGCGGATCTACCGAGAACTGCTTTGTCAGGTTGTTATACTCCAGGCGTGCACCGGCACGTGTTACAAATTTATTGCTGGTATATAGATCAGCTTCGGCAAAGCCCGCGGCAATGGTTTCATCGAACGAACGCGTGTAGTCATCGCCATCACTTATGATATACTCCTGGCTGTACGAGCGCTGTACCAGGTCGGCACCGGTTTTCAATTCCACTTTATCAGACAGCGATCCTTCAAATACAGTTTTGGCATGTATACCTTTCTCCGTCTCCACTATATTATCCTGATCTGCTATAGCATCGTTTTGCTGATATGTATAGGAGACACCTCCGCGCACAATCCAGTTCTCGTTCAATGCTTCTTTATAGAATCCATTCAGGTAACGATACCGGTTCGTCAATTCATACAGGAATTTTGAATTATAGTCATCGATGCTGTGCTGGTAAAGCGAATAGTTTGTATGATTAAAGTTTCCATATACTTTCAGCATACCGTCTTTACCAACCTGCTGGCGAAAGGCACTGCTGCCTTCGAGAGATACCGGAGGTTTTTCCCAATCAACTTCCTGGTTAATCAACCCGAAATACGGACGGATATTGGTATACTGAATTTTACCGATTACCGATCCGCGTTCCCATGCCTGCGTGTGCGCTATATCTCCACCTACTGAAAGTATACCTATATCCGTGCGCGTCATTTCCGATTGATCTTTGGAATCCAGTACCAGCGCAGATGAAAGCGCCTGCCCGTATTCTGCCGAATATCCACCTGTGCTAAAGCTTGTGCCCTTGAACATGAAAGGAAGAAAGCGGCCACGGGATGGTGTGTTGGGTGCTGAAGGACTATACGCGTCCAGCACAAGCATACCGTCAATGAATGTTTTAGTTTCGTTGCCATCACCTCCGCGCACAAAGAGTCTTCCGCTCTCGCCTACTTTTTGTGTACCCGGCAATGTATTCAACGCGCCTGCTATATCTGCGGTAGCACCTGCAGTCGTGGCTATATCCAGCGCTTTAAAAACTGTTCTGCGCGATTCATCGCTTGCTGCAAAAGCTCCGGCTGTGATCATTACTGCTTCCAGTTCGTTGATCATTTCTTCAAGCGGAACTGTAATATTTACCGGCTTGCCATCCAGTACAACTTCGCGTTGAAAATCTTTATAGCCTACAAATTTTATCAACAGCACTTTGGTGCCGGTTTCCGTTGTGGTGAATTCAAAATTACCTTCAGTGTCAGAGGTTGTGCCATCGTATGTATCCACGAGTACTATATTGGCCAACGGTACGCCTGCACCACGTTCGTCTGTTACCTTGCCGGAGATGCGGGTCTGGCTGTAACCGGTTATCAATATCAGGGAGAATAACACAGAGTAGAATGCTTTCATAGAGCTTGGGGTGTTTTATGCTGTAAAGATTCAGGGAAGAAGAGACCTTTTAAAAAAGGAGTTACTGAACTGTAGGGAGATCAGGATGAACTGTAAAAAGCCCATCCTGAATGTTTGAGACTATTTTACCAGTGCTTCTATTTTAGCGATATAGGTGCTGGCATCAGCCTTCATACCACCCAGGTGCTGACCTTCAAATGTCCAGAACTCTTTCTGGCCGGAAGCATTGTTATAGATCGTCTCGCTGCCCACGATGGGTGCTTCTTTATCTTCTTTGCTGTGCACGATCAGCTTCGGCATATCGGTTAATGCTTTGATATCTTCTTTGGCAGCGTATGGAGACACCAGGTATTGCTTGATCATCGCGTGTTGTTCTTGCGGAGCATAAAGCAAGGCTATATCGGTGAACGAGCTGAGTGCACCTTCCAGCACAAGCGCATTTACGTTTGTCTTATTGTCCTTGGCGATCTTCGTGGCGATCTGTGAACCTAATGAAGCTCCGAATACAATGAGCTTCGTGTTCTTCACTTCGTTACGATGGATGAGGTAATCAAATACAACCTGGCCATCCTGCGCTACATTGATGTGCGTAGGTTTACCGGTAGATTTACCATAGCCGCGAAAGTCGATCATGAATACCTGGAAGCCGCGATCAACCAGTGGCTTGGTCATGAATGTATAGGTTGAGACATTGCCGCCTGCACCATGAAAGAACAACACAGTTGCTTTAGGCTTGCCGGATGGTTTCAGAAATATACCATTGAGTGTAACGGTGTCCGTCTTGATGTTGACTTCTTCGAAGACTATACCCTCCATCGGCTTCCACGCTTTTACCGGGAAGTAGAATTTGTCATCAAACTGAGCGTTTGCAAAAGAAAGGTTCAGGAATGTTACCAGCAGCAGTAAAGAGAATGATTTCATATAGGATGTGTTTTTATTTGGGTTTGTGTGAATCATGAATCAAAAATTCACTTCCCATCCCGCATCCTCAAAAAGTCTTTACCGAACTGTAGAACATCCCCGACCAACTGTAACGAACCGCTACCGAAATTTATACCTCGGGTGTGCGCACAATGATCTTTCCGGGAGTTTTATTGCCTTCAAAGACTTTGAGCGCGGTGTGATAGTCATCATATACCCCGGCAATAACCGGCCGAACCGGATTTACTTCGAGGAACTTCACAAACTGTTCAAGATCTTCGCGGCTTCCTGTAGTATAAGCTTGCAGCCGTATATTTCTACGGATCACACTCACCAGGTCGATAGCGGTTTTGGTATCTTCCAGGAATCCGATCAGCGCTACTTCTCCATTCACAGCCGTTGCATGAATTGACTCTTGTACAGATGAACCACCTGCTACATCAATCACCAGGTCAACGCCACGGCTATGCGTCAATGCCAGTACCTGCTGCGACCACTGCAGATATAGTTTATAGTTGATGATCGCATCCGCACCAAGCTGTCTCAAAAACTCTTCGTTCTCTTTTTTACCAGTTGTTACGATCGCGCGCAAGCCCATGCGTTTGGCCAGTTGCAATGCATATAGCGATACACCGCCCGTACCCTGAATAAGCACCGTATCGCCCGGCTGCACACCCGACTGCGTCAACACACGAAAAGCTGTTAGCCCGGCCGTTGGCACCGTAGCCGCTTCTTCAAACGACAACGTGGAAGGTGCCTTCGCTATACTTTGTTCATGGAACGATATATACTCCGTAAAGACACCATCCACCGATGCCCCCAACTGAAGCGAAGCCTTGAAAGCATCAAGCTTACCACCATACCAGCGCTGTCTCAATAAACTGATCACACGATCTCCCGGCACAAAGCGCGTTACTTTACTGCCAACGCGTTCCACGATACCAGCCGCATCAGAACCCAACACTACAGGCAGCGGTTTTACGACAGGATACCTGCCGGTAATAAAAGCATAATCACGATAATTAAGCGAGGTCGCCTTCACGCGCACCAACACATCATGCTCTCCAACAACAGGAGCAGCAGTATCGGTCCATTGGATACCGTCTAATGAACCGGGAGTTTTTAATTGTAAGGAATTCATTCTTTTATTTTAAGTTCCTAGCTACCAGCTGCCAGCTGCTAGACGTGTGGGGTTGGGAGTGTGTGTTGGGTTGTAACTACTACAATTATCCAAGTATATATTATCTATTTTCTATTTTTACTCAACGTAACGAAGTAGCAGTAATATCTCGTTAAGCAGTAACAAACCAGAAGCTGGCAGCTAGCGGCTAGAAGCTTCTACAAAGAACGCAGTGCTGGTCGCGACAATGCTATCTTTGTAATTCGTAATTCCTATCGTATTGATCTGAAAAAAGAATGGAACTCAAGCATCTTCGNNTGAATATATCGCAGCCTCCGCTGAGTCAGCAGATCAAGGAGCTCGAGGAATCACTGGGTATACCTTTGTTTCACAGGCTCAAGCAAGGCAATGAACTGACGGAAGCCGGTAAAATACTTTATCAATATACCCTGGAGATATTCGAGAAAGTTGACGAAGCCGAGGAACGCATTAAAGCGATACGCGAGAAGAAAGCCGGTAAATTAACCGTTGGACTCGTGCCTGGTATACGTCCGCTGCGTATAGCCCAAACGATACAACACTTTCAGCAGGTATATCCGGATATGCAGGTAACGCTTACCGAGCATTGTACTGCTACGCTGATACAACAGGTAAAAGAAAATTTAATCGACCTCGCGTTGGTATTTGGTCCGGTACAGGATGATGCCGTGGAGTGGACTCCGATAACCGAAGAAGAATATCATGTTGTGTTACCGGCTGATCATGTATTGGCAAAACATAAAACATTATCGCGCGAAGATCTTCAGGATCAATCCTTCATTTTATACAAGCGTCAGGATCAGCCGTGGCTTCACGATGCTGTTATGCAGCAATTAAAATTCAATGATCGTGAGCCGTCCATCGTAAGTGAATTGTCGTCTCCACGCACACGCGTGTTGCTGGTACACCAGGGCCTCGGGTTAACTTTTGCACCGGCTTCGCTGCAGGAAGAGTATCCGCATGTTTCATTCCGGCCGCTCGATTCACTCAAGCCTGTTGCTGTAGGCGTACTGCGAAAGCGGAATAAAAGCAACAAGGCACTGAAAACCATGATCGAAGCCTTTCAAAAAAGTATGCAGTAACCATCTATTACTGACCTGTAATTTTCACAAAAGGCTTATTTTTGCCGTTCGCCTAACAGAACGAATTACAACATGGCCGATTACAGCAAAGACGAGATTAAACGCATTGAAAAGAAGTGGCAGGATAAATGGGCCGCTGAGGGTATTTACAAGGTGAAGGATGACACTTCCAAACCTAAATATTATGTACTCGATATGTTCCCCTACCCTTCCGGAGCCGGCCTTCACGTTGGACACCCGCTCGGGTATATAGCTTCCGATATCGTTTCACGCTACAAGCGTATAAAAGGATTTAACGTATTGCACCCCATGGGCTTTGATGCTTTCGGGTTGCCGGCTGAACAATATGCTATACAAACCGGGCAGCATCCTGCTGTTACAACGGCTAAAAATATAGAGACCTATAAACGCCAGTTACGCCAGATCGGTTTTTCATACGACTGGGATCGCGAAGTGCAGACCTCTGATCCTGCATACTATAAATGGACGCAGTGGATCTTCTCGCAATTGTTCAACGCGTGGTATAATAAAAAGGCTGGTGCCGAAGGAAAAGCAGAGCCGATCACAACGCTGATCGCTGAACTGGAAAAGAACGGCAACAAAAATATAGTGGCTGTAACCGATGAAGATACACCTGCTATAGCTGCTGAACAATGGAAAGGCTTTAACGAAAAAGAGAAAGAAGATTTTCTGCAGAAGTATCGCATTGCGTACCTGAGCGAAACGATGGTAAACTGGTGTGCTGCATTGGGTACTGTTCTTTCGAATGATGAAGTAAAAGACGGTGTGAGCGAACGCGGTGGCTACCCGGTAGAACGTATCAAGATGATGCAGTGGAGTATGCGCATTACTGCGTATGCGGAACGCCTGCTGAAAGGACTGGATACGATCGACTGGCCCGAGCCTGTAAAAGAAATGCAGCGCAACTGGATCGGCAAGAGCGTGGGTTGTGAACTTGACTTTAAAGTTGATGCCACACAAGACTTGTCCATTCGTGTATTCACTACGCGCATTGATACTATATATGGCGTAAGCTTCATGGTGATTGCTCCCGAGCACGAACTCGTAGAGAAGATCACTACAGCAGCACAGCGCGAAGAAGTAACGAAGTATGTAGAGATCGCGAAGAACCGCAGTGAGCGCGATCGCATGAGCGAAGTAAAAAGAATTACCGGTGCCTTTACGGGTGCGTATGTAATCAACCCGTTCAACAATGAAAAAGTACCGGTGTGGATTGCTGACTATGTATTGGCAGGCTATGGTACCGGAGCTGTGATGGCCGTACCATCAAGTGATACACGCGACTATGCGTTTGCCCAACATTTCAACCTGCCAATCATTGATGTACTGGAAGGACCAACGAGTGATATAACGAAAGATAACTTCGAACCTAAATCGGGCTCGATGATCAATTCAGATTTTCTGAATGGATTAGTGTGGAACGAAGCTATTGAAAAAGCATTGCAGCGTGTAGAAGAACTTGGTATAGGTATACGCAAGGTAAACTTCCGTATGCGCGATGCAATCTTCGGAAGGCAGCGTTACTGGGGCGAGCCGTTCCCGGTATATTTCGATAAAGGTATACCGAAGCTTGTAGCGGATAAAGATCTGCCGGTAACACTGCCGGAGATCGATCAGTATAAACCTACGGAGACAGGCGAACCGCCACTGGGCCGCGCGAAGGACTGGAACTATAACGGACATGCGTATGAATTGACTACCATGCCGGGCTGGGCTGGTTCAAGCTGGTACTGGTTCCGCTATATGGACCCAAAGAATGAAAAAGAGTTTGCAGGCAAGGACAAAGTAAATTACTGGAAAGATGTAGACCTGTATATGGGCGGCAGTGAACACGCTACAGGTCACTTGTTATACTCCCGCTTCTGGTGCAAGGTATTGAAAGATTTAGGCTATGTAGATGCTGAAGAGCCTTTCAAGAAGCTGATCAACCAGGGACATATACAGGGTATGTCGAAGTTTGTATACCGGGTTAACGGCACGAAAAAATTTGTGTCGCATGGCCTGCGTAAACAATACGATGTAACACCGCTGCATGCTGATGTAAGCATGGTAGACAATGATATACTGAATGTAGACGCATTCAAGAAATGGAGAGATGATTTCAGCGATGCAGAATTTATACTCGAAGATGGCAAGTATATCTGCGGAACGGAGATCGAAAAAATGTCGAAATCAAAATACAATGTTGTTAACCCGGATGACATTGTCGTAAACTACGGTGCCGATACGCTGCGTATGTACGAAATGTTCCTCGGCCCGTTGGAGTTATCGAAGCCGTGGAATACCAACGGTATAGATGGTGTCTATAAATTCCTGCGCAGGTTCTGGAATCTCTTCCACGACAAGAATGAAAACTTTGTGGTGAGCGATGAAGAGGCTACGCGCGATGAGTTGAAGATCCTGCACAAAACGATCAGGAAGATTGAAGAAGATATCGAGCGTTTCTCGTTCAATACATCGGTGAGTGAGTTTATGATTTGCTGCAATGAACTGAGTTCACTGAAAAGTAACAAGCGCGCTATACTAGAACCGCTGGTAATAGCACTTTCTCCATACGCACCACACATTACGGAAGAGCTGTGGGAGAAACTCGGTCACACAACATCTGTGTTGAATGCGAGCTTCCCTAAATTTGATGAGCAGTACCTGGTAGAGAGTTCATTCGAATACCCGATCTCCATCAATGGAAAGGTTCGTGTAAAAATGAACTTCGCCCTCGATATGCCGAAGGAAGACATCGAGAGTTCAGTGATGGCGTCTGAAGCGGTGCTGAAGTGGACAGAAGGTAAAGCTCCGAAAAGAGTTATTGTTGTACAGGGACGAATTGTAAACGTGGTGGTATAGATACCCTTCACACATTATCATATTTACCGAAGAGGCTGCTGAAAGGCAGCCTCTTTTTTTATACTATCACTTCTTAAGAACCCTATAAATCTTCTTGAAATTCAAGAAACATTTTTAGTATTTTTCTTGAAATTCAAGAAATACAATCTCCTATTCAATTACTGATTCGGATAGTTTGCCCGGGAAACACCGTACTTTCTCGGATACATCAAACTATAAGCACCGTTTTACAAAGTATTATTTTAAACCTGTAACAAAAATATAATCCCATCGTCATGCAAACCGTTGGACGTTTGCTGTGGACTGTCTATCTTAAAAAATATTGGCCGCCACCAAACTAACTCTTAACCTAATCTTTATCCATGCAACTTGTTATCGAAAACCTTTCGAAGACGTATTCCAATGGCGTACAGGCTTTGAAGAATGTATCGCTTACCATTAACCAGGGAATGTTCGGATTGCTCGGTCCGAACGGTGCCGGTAAATCTTCCCTCATGCGTACCATCGCTACACTACAGGAGGCCAGCAGTGGTTCTATTACCCTGGGCAACCTCGATGTATTGCGCGAGAAACATGAAGTACGAAAAGTACTCGGTTATCTGCCACAGGAGTTTGGTGTATACCCGCGTGTAACGGCCGAGACGATGCTCGATCACATTGCTGATCTGAAAGGTATAGTAGATAAAAAACAGCGCAAGGAGATTGTGCATACGTTGCTGGAGAAAGTAAATCTCATTCACGTTCGAAACAAGAACCTCGGTACTTTCTCCGGAGGTATGAAGCAAAGATTTGGTGTAGCGCAGGCCCTCATCGGTAATCCTAAACTTATTATTGTAGATGAACCGACAGCTGGCCTTGATCCGGCTGAACGGAACCGCTTCTATAATTTACTTAGTGAGATTGGAGAGAATACCATCGTGATACTTTCAACACACATTGTAGAAGACGTAACAAACCTCTGCAGCAACATGGCCATCATTTGCCTGGGCGAAGTTATAGCACAGGGACACCCGGCCGACCTGGTGGAATCGCTGCAAGGTAAAGTATGGAGCCGCATTATCGAGAAGAGCGAACTCTCGCTCTTCCGTCATTCATTCAACGTAATCTCTACACAACTTAAAGCAGGTAAAACACAGATTCATATACTTAATGATTTTCGTCCGGATGACGATTTCAAACCGGTAGAGGCCAGCCTGGAAGATGTATACTTCTCGAAGATCTCCGAGAAGATGAACACCATTACCGTTTAACCTAACCTTACCGACATCTTTATGTTCTGGAAAATATTTCTTTTCGAGGTAAGGTATCGTTTTAAACGGCCTGCTACCTATGCGTATTTCTTTGTATTGTTCCTCTTTGCTTTTGTGAGTGGTATATATGGGAACAGCCCGGCATCAGAAAAAGTATATGTAAACTCTGCGTATGCCATCGGCTACTTCATGATCATTCTGAGTATATTCGAAACCCTGATCGCTTCTGCCGTTATGGGTGTGCCGGTATATCGTGATATTGAATACCGCACCAAGGATTACTTCTTCACCTACCCCATCACGGAGAAATCATATTTACTCGGCCGGTTCCTCGGTTCATTCGTCATTCTCATCTTCATCAGCTTTGGTTACCATGCCGGTACGTTGCTCGGTGGACCGCTGGGCGTTATGACGGGCGAAGTAGAACCCGA
>DJFR01000157.1:0-211 GCA_002432545.1 Flammeovirgaceae bacterium UBA5867
TACGGTGGTGCTGGCTTCAGCAAAGCGTTAAATCCAATTGCACGAAGAAACACAAAGGAGACACAAAGTTGCACAGAGAAGAACCTTTGTGTCTTCTTCGTGATTTTTGTGTCATGAATTTTCTGAATCCAGCTTTAATATAGCAAACGAGAACAACAAACCCGCATAATCACTATATAAATACATGCCCATTCAATCTATAGTATATACA
>DJFR01000157.1:269-7758 GCA_002432545.1 Flammeovirgaceae bacterium UBA5867
AAAAAGTTATGAGAAAACAAAAATTACTCGTTGCGGTGTTCTTTCTTACAACACTACTGAGTGCCTGCGAAAAAGAGGAGATCGTAGCACCTGCAGAAACCACAGAAGAAACGCTAGCAGTTGAAGATCAAAGTAGTGCCCGGGTGGGTGCTGCCGGTATATCCGGTATAAACTGGGCTGATGGCCGTGATAACTTTGTAGACAGCTGGGTTATTCCATCCGGACTTACCAGCAGTGATACCTATAGCAGTGCATCGGCAAAAGCGAACGCTATCATTTCCGGTTTTCAAAACCGAATGACGGGTATCAATACGGTGCGACTGCCTATTAATCCGCCATCTGTTGCAGAGCGCTGGTGGGGCATTTATACCGGTGCCATCGATATGACCCTTAATAAAGGCATGAAAGTAATTTTAGGATGTTGGGAAGCGAATTCTTCCAGAGATGGCAGGATCGACAATACCGCTGCTTTCTGGCGCATGTGGACAACGGTTATCAATAAATATGGCCGTAATAGCAATGTATATTTCGAAGTGTTCAATGAACCGCACGGATATAACTTATCACAATTAAAGTCTATATATGTAGAGTTTCTTTCCAGGTTCCCCAATGTACCGAGAGGTCGTATACTATTGTCGGGCACAGGGTATTCTGAAAATGTAACGGGTATAGGAGCCGACAGCCGCTTTAATGGTTGCCTGTTATCATTGCATAATTACGCTTACTGGGCAAGCAAACGCTCAACCGGAGCTTGGGAAAGTGATTGGAGAAGTCGCATGGGTAATTTTAAAAATCGTGTTGTTGTTACCGAGTTCGGAGCTCCGATGAATTCAGGTAAAGATTACCAGAACGGTTCGCAATCAGATAACGAAATAGCGTATATAGTTGCAGCCAGTAATGTATTTCGCAACGACCAGGTAGCAAGTGTATATTGGCCAGGATTGCGCGACAATGATCCCTATAGCTTGCTAAGACGAGGTGGCAGCGGCAACAACATTACTATATCTACTGTAAATGCTCGCGGGGCATTCAGAGTGAGATATGGTTGGGGATTGCTATAGCATTAGCTCAGTATAAATCCAATTTCACAGAGGAACACAAAGGAGGCGCAAAGTTACACAGAGAGAACTTTGTGCCCCTCTGTGTCTTCTCTGTGTTCTTTGTGCAATTGGATTTTTTAATAACGGATAACTTTTAACGAATAACACCTTCCCCTTCAGTTCCGATCTGTACAAGTTCCCGGTGTAGCGACTCTATACTTTTGCTTCATAAACGCAATAAGTATGTCAACACCCTATCAAAAATTCAAATCGCTCCACGCAGCTAACGAACTCTTTCTTTTACCCAACGCATGGGATGCCCGCAGTGCCATTATGTTTGAGGAAAGTGAATTTCCTGCAATCGCTACATCAAGTGCTGCTGTTGCCAACAGTCTTGGCTATGAAGATGGCGAGAACATGAGCTTTGATGACTATACATTTGTCATCAGGCGTATACTCTCATCCATCAACGTTCCCCTAACGATAGATATAGAGACCGGCTATGGAACCACAAACCTCGAGATTGCCGAGAATGTATTGCATTTGGCTGATCTCGGAGTTGCCGGCATTAACATCGAAGACTCTGTCATTCAGAAATCAGGTCGATCATTAAAAGATGCAGCAGCGTTTGCCAAGACTATATCTTTTATCAAGAATAAACTTCAGGCAAGAGGTGTCGATCTCTTCATTAACGTACGCTGTGATACCTATATTCTGAATGTAGACAACAAGCAGCAGGAAACTACAAACAGACTGAAGCTTTACAATGAATCGGGAGCCGATGGCATTTTCTTACCGTTTATCAGTGATGAGAAAGATATAGCAGCGGCTGTAAAAAACGCAACGCTTCCACTGAATGTGATGTGTGTCCCTAATCTCCCGGACTTCGATACATTAAACAAACTCGGAGTAAAGCGTGTCTCGATGGGACCCTTCCTGTTTCATAAAGTTTATGCAGGCATCAATCAACTATCCAAAGAGATTTTATCTGCCGGAACATTTTCTCCTGTACTGGCTTAAACCAAAATATACTTTTCACCTTAAACAAAACTATATGAACTTACCAACACGAGCCGAAGACGCTCACAAAACGCTGGCAGCCGCTTTCAACACGGGCGATGTACAAACCGTATTAAACATGTACGACTTCAACGGCATCATTGTGCCTGAACCCGACAAGCCTGTTTCCGGTCGCGCTAAATTTGAAGAAGCGATTAAAGCTATACTTTCAATCAAGGGTAAAATGGAAATCAAAACGGTATACTGTCTTGAAACCAACGGACTGGCTGTAGGCCGATCGGAATGGAATATTACGGATGGCAATGAAGTAAAGATCAGTTCCAAAGGTATCGAGCTGATGAAACAACAACCGGATGGAACGTGGAAGATTTTGATTGATCATGCGTTTGGGGCGTTGCCGATTGAAAGATTTTAAGATTGGAAGATTGGAAAATTAGAAGATTAACGAAGAGCCGGTATATATAGCCGGACTCTTCGTTGATTTTAGTTTGTACGCTTTGGTGACAAATTATTTTTATTAAACACCACTCTTTACTCCTTTATCACTTTCCTGATGATTAATGCCTTTTGGCTTTTCACTTTTAGTATATATAGGCCTGCGGGGAGCTGGGTTACTTTTAATGAATGGTTGGTGCCCTCGAATTTTTCTGATAGCAGGGGTTTGCCGGAATTGTCCTGGAGATCAATTGTCTTTTCGCCTTCTTTATAAGACAATGGTAATGCTATATTTATCTCCCCGGTGGTTGGGTTTGGATGGACTTGTACTGCTTTTTGTTCTTCTGTTTCCTCCGGAAGCACTTCGGCTACTCTTGCTGATGCTGTAACATTTGTAAAACTCCATTGCTGGTTGTTGCCTCCGTTATAAGTCCATTGTTGAATGTTGGCGCCATCGGCTGTTGAGTTGCTGGCTACATCTATAGCTTTACCGCTGTGCACCGGTGTAATGCGATAGTATCCACCGCTGGTTGGTGTAATGGTAAATTTCTGATTGTTGCCTCCGGTATATTGCCATATCTGCACATTGGCGCCATCGGCTGTTGAGACACCATTTACATCGAGGTTCTTTCCACTGGCAACACCTGCTAGGGTATATTGATTGTTACCTATATTGGTTACGATCCATTGCTGACAGGCGCACGCGTTGGATGGCCACTGTCTCACATTCGATCCGTTCGCGGTACCGTTATTTGCCACTTCCATTACTTTACCGCTGTGGCGTGCCGTAACTTTATATATACCATTGGCAGGACCGGTGGTACTATTGGTAATCGTTACATTATCAAAATGCGTTGTATTTACATTGGCATTATTAGACGACACCGCGAGTCCAACCAGGTATGCACCTGCCATGGATATAGTACTTGAGCCTACAGTAAACCACGTAACTCCGTCTGATGACTCATAGGCAGTAAATGTATTTCCGGATCGCTGCAGGCGGAACCATGCTGGCACCCAGGTATAGTCGTTACCGCGAACCCAAGTCATGTTACCTGCATCGGTGGTGCGCGAACCGAACTCGGCCCTGCGTGTACCTACATCGCCTAATTTCATAATTACAGTCTTTGCATCCGCGTTAAGCGACTCGCGAATCATTACGCCTACTTTCTGTGCACCACCCCCTCCGTTCCAGTTTATACTCGACAGGCGCGCGGTGATAATGGCATCACCCGAAGCGTTGGTATAGGTATACATGAGTCCATCGGATGTTCCGCCTATACCCGTACCCGATCCGCTTACTACAAATGTACCACCGCTTACATTTACAAAACCCGCGGCAGGTCCGTTCACCGTTCCTATACTGGCGGTAGTCCATCCGGCCGGTAGGCTACCCGTTGTAACAGGTGTGGCACTTGCCTGTGCAGAATTAGCACTGGTACCCGCCTGGTTTCTCGCGGCTACTACGTAGTAATAGGTTGTTCCGTTCGTCACCGAGGCATCCGTATGCTCACAGCGCGTGTTGTCTGTCCACGTTGCTATACTGGTATAAGGGCCGCCACTCGTGGTAGCACGTAGTACATCATATCCATTGGCTGTATCTCCGCTTCTGTTCCATTGTAAAAATACACGTCCTACACCGGGCGTTGCTATAACTCCGGTGGGCACTGGCGGAATTGGTGATGGCGGATAAACAGAAGCCGTGCGCGTAAAGGTTAACGTACCATATCCAAAGTGATCGGCACTGCCATGCTCGGGTCTCATCAGCTGTGCCATCGCTTGTGTATTCGGAGCACTCAGCCCTTTGCGTATAACGTAGTGATTGTAGATCATCTCCCACAGCGGACGATCATCCAACCGACCTCTGCCATTGATAGAAGCCCACCGCTGATTGGCATTCTGACAATTGTTATAGGCAGTATACGGCACTGACTTCCATAAATTATACTGCGCAACGTACTCGGCACCCGCCAGCAGCCGGTTGTTAGAATAACCGTAAAGATCGAGTCCTTGATTCCACGCCACCTCACAGGCAGCACCGAGTAATCCTATACCCAGCTGTGCATGTTCCTGGTCGCGACCACTCTCCTGCCATTGTCCTAAGTTTCCGGGATGTATAGTATATACCGCATTCGTGATACTGCCCATACCGGCTCCGCCCTGGTAATATGCAACACCTTCATCAAACTTGGCACGATCATCACAAAGTACACCGATCGCCATCACAGCTCCTATATTGCAGGCATCCCAGTTAGCCCAGTAATTGGATATACAGGAACCGTTGTGATTGGTAAGAAAATTATTACACACGGGATACAGATAGGTGAGCATCATACTTTTGAAGCGATCAAAATCGGCCGCTGCCCAGCGACTGGGACTATATATCCGCAGTATCTCACCTACCAGTGCAAACTCAAATATAGGTATACCACTCAGTCCGGGTATATCTGTACCGGTGGGCACCTGGTTAACGGTAGATGACCATGCATTGCAGATTCGTATAGCACAATCGATATGCTCGGTGCTGTTGGCTATATACCCGCGTATCGCATTGAGGTATGCAGCATGTGCATCGCGTGAAGCACGCTGTCGGTTGGAACCAAGATTGGCCAGCGGTGCAGCGTTATAAGTGCTTTGCGCCATAGGGTCTTCCAGTAGTTTATTCCAACCGGTTGTCCACGGCTGCGCACCGGCCGCCACCTGGTTCTTCATACGATCGAGGTCTGCGAGTGTATGCAGTCCTCCGGGATGAACAAAAGCCTGTGCGCTGACAAGCTCACTAGCCGCTAACGAGACAAACATCAGCAATAGAATTGCTTTCACTTTCTTCAGACTCCATCCGAGTCCGAAAGGATTTAAGTAATTGATTGATCTCATAAAAAAGGGATTTGTTATGAAATCAATTTGCTAATAGCTGTTGTATCCGGATGTGAATTAAAACTCAAAAGCCATAAATCCTGAACCATTATTCAAACGATTGAATAACTATTAACAAACGTTTGAGACAAGTGAACGAAAGAAGGTGACCAAGTGCAGTAACGCAATCAGGCGGTTAAACTTCTATATTTCTCTCCTACATATCGTCATTACTTTCATTGCCTTCGCCACTTTGCGCACAGCAAGGAAAAGCTACCTTCCACAGTCTTATGATGAATTCCCGCTCTTTTGTAGCCGCCTTTTGCTGCTGCTCTTTTTTATATAGTTTCTCCATGAATGCCAGATCCTGACTGACACTATTTTCACTTACCTGCTCTTCGTAACGGGCCAGCACCGCTTTTAATTTTTCCAGGGTTGATGGATTCAATGTTAATGTCAATTGTTGCTCCACAGTTGTCTCAAAACTTTTCATAGCCATAGAAGGTACATCTCCCTGATAACCGATGGCTATAGCAATAGCAAGTTTCTTGTCTGGCATAAGCATACTCTTGTCCGCAACATTGCCTGCATAAAAGTTTTCATTGTCGTTTGTATTTAGCCTGTTCAAACTTTTAATAGAAGTATAGATAACATAGGTATAAACGCGATCGAACTGCTTGCCATTGGTTACGGTTACTTCAAGCGGTTGCATACCCCAGTCTTTTGGAAGTGTACCATTGTCAATATTTACCCAGCCGGTTTCTGTCCAATTGAAACCGTATGTTTCCATTCTATACTTCTCTCTTTTCCAAAGAAGCTTCTTATAGTCATCGACAATCTTTTGTGTTTCGCTATTCTCCTGATGCAATGCTTTCAAGACCTTCGCTTTCGTTCCTTCTAATTCGGCTTTTACTTTCGCAAGCTGTTTGCTGTAATAGTCATTCAGAAGATTGGTATACCGATCAGCATCCCTAACATTAGTCAGGCGTTGTTGCGAGAAGTCATAGAACACATGATAACGATCATACATTTTCTTCTCATTGCAAAAAAGGGCTACCATGCTATCAATCTCATAAAGATTTTTATTCGTATTCTTAATATAAAATTCAAGAACAGAATTATCGCAAATCGGAAATATAGCTTTCAGTCTGGCCTCAAACTCTTTGGTTGCTATAAATGTATTCTGGTATTTATCCGACTTAATTACTTTAACAATGGCCGGATCAATTCCACACTTTACTACCGAGTCGAAACCGCCTTCTTGTTCCCTTCCGGAGTGCTTATAAGAATCGGATGTATACCTTCCCTTCTTCACTTCCTTCGAATTATTGTAGTACGGTTCATTATAGAGGTCAGGACTCAACCCCTGATTGAGTGAATCGATATCGACCGTTGAAAGCGCGTAGTATAAACTATCCGTTAGTGATTGTGCAGCCGTCTTATGATTTCTAAATGGCATTCCCTTATCAACTTCACTTTGAAAACCGGGAGGTAAAAAATCCAGGGAGTTTATATCAACTGTTTTAAGAAAGTTGTCCAGCTTTTTAGGATCAACCCAATTCATATTGCCGTTCTCATCCCGAATGCCTTTGTAAGCCATCATCCCCGGTTTCTTTCTCCTGGTGGGGATTTCTATATGAATGGGTATATCTTTATTGATAACCAGTTGCTCGCCATCTTGCACGGCATTGAAATAAATCATCCCATCGGTTTCCAGCGGATTACCATTTGACGTTGTGGTGAGATTGGACAATACCATATCGTCCATGGTTAATGATTCAGCCAGTTCGATCTTCACAGTGCCGTCCACAATGTTACCTGCAGCATCTTTAAAACAACCTTGCGGTAAAACAATTACGGTTCCATATTCACCGGCAATTACATTATCCTGCTCACTATCGACACTGAAAAACTGGCTTGGTACAATTGTATTTTTAAAAGGATCATTCGGCAACAACTTAACGGCATCGGTGACTTTGTCATTGCTACATTGCGTGAAGAACGTAATGACAACCAGTGCCAGCCCCATCACGCCAGGATATTGTTTCATCGAAGACTATTTACAGGTATAGATGCCAAAAAGTATATCAAAGTTGTATCGCACCAGTAAAATTATTTAGCGATTGTTAGGATACTCA
>DJFR01000157.1:7766-8759 GCA_002432545.1 Flammeovirgaceae bacterium UBA5867
GTATGCTGTAACGAATCTACCTGGCAGTTCCAATATATCGAACCACCATCCATATATTGGATGCTTACCGACCCTGGACGATGAATATACATGCGCTTCCACCGTCTGGTATCAGTAGTCAATGCAGGGAGTGTATCACCGTTTAGTATAAATTCCTGCACATCGTATATACCATAGAGCACGGGCTTTGTCAAAAGCTCGGTTAATTGCCGCTGCATCATTACCGCCTGCACGATATTGAACAGAACAAACCCTCCTATAATAATTGTCTTTGCAAAGAGATATATAGTTTTACTTCGTACGATTTGATAAACCGGTTGTACAGTTTCAGTCGAAACAGGTTTATTTAAAACAAAAAACGCTATAAGTCTTTTTACATCCGGCAGAAGTAAAATAACAGATATAGCCAGCAAATGTGTTGATAATAATTTGACGGGTATATCATAACAGAAGTTGAGAACAACCACGTTGCTCATAACGGCAATGGACATCAGCGCTCCCATCAGCCTGGTACGCCTGAAGAACAATAACAATCCTGCTCCGACCTCTGCCAGTCCTATAAATATATTGTACGACCTAGAGTGTCCCATAAATGTCCACAACAGTCTCATGGAAGTTGATTCGCCATACGGCTGAAGTAATGTCTCCAAAGACGGAGCCGGAAACTGCACCTGAATCACTTTCACAAAACCATAGGACAAAAGCACGATTCCCAGGTAATAGCGGAACACCACGACAAACCAGTACCAGAGTTTTTCATAATGTGTGCGTTTGTAATCCAATATTGTCCAGATGATTGTTCCTGCTATAGCAATCACNNCCCAGCGGAAACGGAAATATATATAACAGAAAGTAAATAAAACCAAATCTAAAAATGATTCTCGTTGATATGCTCCAGAATGTCATAATGAGTAAGGATTGCTTCGTTTCTATGCCGAACTATATATCACTATTTTGACCTTCCGATTACTTCATCGAGCACAAGCTGCGACA
>DJFR01000157.1:8859-32857 GCA_002432545.1 Flammeovirgaceae bacterium UBA5867
AAAACGCTAAGCACAAAAATTACCACGAACAAAACCATTTGGACAACCTGTACAATTTTGATATTTCTGCGAACATCCAACAGTTGCTGAGAAGCAACATCACCAGCCTCGGCCGATAGCAGTTTTTGAAAACGAACTCCGAGTAACCTGCGAAAGACTATAGCATTTACAATGATCAGGACAAGAATTACCATTTTGATCCGGAACCATGTTTGCTGTCCCCAGACGCCATGCAGAAAAATCATCATGCCTATTCCCGAAAGAATGATCAGTAGCATTCCCACGCCAAGCACGCGCAAAACTCTGTTAAGTATAGTTTCCGATACAAAACTATCTAATATACTCTTTGAACGATTCTGCCAATGAATCGAAACGATCACAAAATCAAAAAACGTTGCACCTGCTGCTAAGGTTATACCCACCACGTGCGTAACCAGCGCTATATTGTAAAGATAACCGCCCATACCAGATAGTTATTATATTTTAGACACCTGTTGATGTTCATATTTATATACCAACTGGATACAAATTGCGATGAGTATAAAATCAACGACCACAAACAGTATCCTGCCGATTGGATCGTTACTACAGATATGCGCGATCAATGCCGAGATCATGGTGATCATAAACCCTGCATAGATCCATTCCTTCACGCGCAGTGAAACCTGAGGTATGAGTAAAAGAATAGCTCCGATTATTTTGGCTGTTACTAACTCAATTCTGAAATAATCCGGAAAGCCCAGGAGTCGTAAATCTTCTGCATGTGTATAGGAGAAGTACGCACTGAACAGCATAAAAAAACTAATAAATCCCTTCGCCACCCAATAGAGTGTCTTTCGTCTCGATGTCTCCATAGTTGTTATTGTTAATGATCCAAATGTATTATAGCACACGAACTGCATACTATGATATGGAAATAAAAGTGATAGATTTGTTTCGAAACCGAAGTAATCACTTTTATGAACAAGACTGTTGAGTTAGTGAACGAATGGGCCAAATTTGAGATTAACCATCCGGAAGGAAGCATTACTGATTTTTGCCGATACTTCCTCGCCCACCAAAGCGAAAGCAGGAAAACAAAAGGAACACTTGTCGGTGGNNAGTAAACTAAATATGCTCTATGCTAACATGGCGTTGAAAGATACTGAAGTAAATCAGATTGAAGAATTTGGAATGCTGATGACGATCCGGCAAAACAAGAGCCCACGAAAAACTGATGTTATCTATGACAACCTTCACGAACTGTCAAGCGGAACCGATATGCTGAGACGATTACAAAAACGCGGGCTAATAAAAGAGTATGTTGACAAAAATGACAAACGCTCCAAGCGTGTAGAGTTAACACCTAAAGGCGAACGAACCGCTGAACATTGTTACCAGCAGATCGTAAAGAATGCACGCATGATGACCAACGACCTGGCTGATGAAGATAAACAACTCGCAATACAACTACTGAAAGGAATAGAAATGAAATACTCATCCCTCTGGCTCCAGCATAAGGGCAAATCATTTTCAGAGGTATATACCAGTATAACCAAGGTAGATGGCATTGTGAAGGAGAAAGTTAAGCGTTAGTCGCTAGCCGTTATCCGTTGTCCGTTATTCGTTATTAGCTGTCCGGAATTACTGACGGTCGTTATATATAATAAAAATCAAATTAAATATATTGATACCACACACCAATCCCACACCCACGATTAACGTGTAACGATTAACGAATAACGGCATCATGACAGTAGAATCTTATATACAACAAAACATAACCGGATACGAAGCGGGAAATTTTACATTGCCGTTTAGTGTAGAGCAAAGGACTATATCAGCGCATACTGTTATAACCGATTACAACGAGGTTGAAGATAAGATCATGTTGCTTCAGGAAGGTGTCGTGCAGGTAAGTACGCTAAAGGGTGAGGAAGAGAAAATACTTGAATTTGTTTTTGCCGGTGAATTCTTCGGGGCCTATACATCTTTTGTATTACAACAGCCGGCTGATGTACAGGTTCTTGCGCTTACGTCTTGTACGATCAGTGTTATACAACGCGATAGTCTCCTGCGTGCCAATCAAACATCGTTTGTATCTGCTCACCTGAATTTGCATATAGCCAATCAGTTGTTTCTGTCGCGGGCGAGACGAGAGAAAGACTTCTTAACACTTTCGGCTGAAGAACGATACAAAGTACTTCTTGAAAAAGATCCGCAAGTAGTAATGCATTTGCCCGGCAACAAAATTGCCCGCTACCTGGGTATACAGGCCGAAAGTCTCAGCAGAATACGAAAGGCTATCATTCCTTAACATAGATCAATCGCTACTTTGCCGGACACGCTTTACATTTGAGACATTGATAGTATAATGGAAGCATTGTTACAACAGGCATCGGCCGCCCTGCGCCAAGCAGCACTCAACGAAGAAGCCAAAGAATATATACTGGCGACCCCGGTCCTCTTCGCGACTTTGAAAAAAGCAGCAGACCGCTATATCGGAGGAGAAACGCTTGCAGAGATGGTTGAAAAAGTAAAACTCCAGAATAAAAACGGTTTTAAATGCTCTATTGAATTTATGGGAGAGAGCACCCGAACCGAAGCTGAGGCCAATGCTGCGCGAAATGAATTTATAGCGATATGCCGGCAAATAAAGCTTTTGAATCTGAATGCCACCGTTTCCCTGGACCTGTCGCACATCGGACTGGCTATTGGCCGGGAACTGTGCCTGCACAACCTCGATATGATTTGCAGTGAAGCAGCCACCGGCAATATAGAAGTTACGATCAGCGCTGAAGATACCGAAAGAACAGATGCTGTGCTGCAAACCTATTATACCATTGCCCGAAACTATAGCAATGTAGCCATTACATTACAGGCCTACCTTCACCGTACAAAAGATGATTTCCAGGAAGCAATAAAATATGCCGGCAGAATAAGAATTGTAAAAGGAGCTTTCGAGACACCTGCAGGACTATCCTTACCGCGTGGTGAGGAATTGGACAGTCAGTTTCTTGCATATATAGAGCGACTGCTGTCAAGCAATCANNTATACTACAGATAGCAGTCTCTATGAATTTGAAAGCCTCTATGGAATACAAAACCAGCAGTTGCAAGTTTTGAAAGACGAGGGCTATCCAGCCAAGCTATATTTCGTTTATGGTAAGGAATGGTATTTATACCTGTGCAATCGGCTGGCCGAATATCCGCTGAATGTATTTCAGGCACTCGTGGATATTGCAGGGTAAACATGTTATATATGCGCCTATCTCATTCGGACTTCAGGCTCTTTACCGGGTTTACCCACGCTGCCTTCAACGTTTGATAACTGATGGTTAGCAATGTGATGAGCAACGCTGCAAAAGCTGTAACGATGAACACAAACATCGGTATATCAATGCGATAATCATACCGTTGCAACCATTGTTGCAGCAGGTAATACGCCAACGGTGATGCGAGTAAAATTGCAACAGCCACGAGTATCAAAAAATCTTTTGCCAGCATACGCCATAGTGTAAATACCGAGGCGCCCAAAACTTTCCGTATACCTATTTCTTTTGTACGTTGACTGGCCGCAAATGCCGCCAACGCAAAAATACCGATGCAACTGATAAAGATAGCCAGCGTAGCAAACACAGAAGCCAGTTTACCAATGCGTTCCTCTTCGTGAAAAAGATGCGCATAGTCGTCAGCTACAAATTTATATTCAAAGGGAGCAGCCGCATCAACCTTTTTTATAACCGATTCTATCTTCTGCAAGGCATCATGAACACTCGCATCCGGATGCAGACGAACCGTTATATACCCGGCACCATCATACCGGACAAAGTATATATGTGGACTTTGTTTGGCAAACGGAGTCCATCGTATCTGGTCTTTTATTACACCAACAATCTCACGTTCCTTCGCATATCCAAAACTTATCTTTTTACCAATGGCACTTTGTTCACCCGCAATGAGGCGGGCTGCCAGTTCATTTACAACAACCGCGGAAGAATCAGAAGCTAGCTCGCGGGAGAAATCACGTCCTTCTATAAATTGAAAACCATTGGTTGCCGGGAAGTCATGACTGCAACTGTTGAGGGCAACCAGCGGTCGCAAAGCCGGATCTTTACCCGGCCACGTAAGCGATGCATCTGCACTCATGGAACCGGTAATCGGAAAATCAGATATAGCCATGTTTTGAACAACACCCGTTGCGAGTAGCTGATCGCGCAAAATATTATAGTCTGCTTTTGCAAGGTCATCTGTATGAATCGGAATATGTATAATTCCCGTGCGATCAAAACCAACCGGTCTGTTCTTCGCATGTTGAATCTGCAGAAACACCACAATGGTACCGATAACAATAACAATGGAGGCAGTGAATTGGAAAACCACCAATACCTTTCTAGGTAAAGATGTGCTGCGACCAGAATGAAATATACCTTTTAAAACCTTTACCGGATTGAAGGAAGAAAGATATAGTGCAGGATAACTTCCGGCCAGTAAACTTGTACCCACAATAAAACCCACCGACAACAGTATAAATACAAAATTACCATAAGGTATAATCATGTTTTTCCCCGCCAGTGTATTAAACCACGGTAACGAAAGTTGCGCGATGATCACCGCCAGCAAAAAACTTATGCAAACGGTTAACAGCGATTCACTCAAAAATTGATTCACCAATTGGCTCCGCAGGGAGCCCATCACTTTACGGATGCCTATTTCCTTCGAGCGCTTTTCACTTCGCGCGGTGCTCAGATTCATAAAATTGATACACGCTAACATCAACACAAAAACTCCAATGGTTCCAAACATCCATACAAAGCGAATTTGTCCACCCCTTCTTACACCATCTTTAAATTCCGCATACAAATGCCACTTCGCCATCGGGAATAAAATTCCTTTAGGCTTCAGCGATTTGCCATCGTTGGACGCGTGCTGATAGAGTACATCTTTAATTTTACTCGCTGCGCTTTCAAGCGAAGCCTGATCTTTCATCAGTACGTAACTCACATAAGAATAATCTTCCCAATTATCTGCCTGCGATTCTTTTTGCGACAGCCGGTACGCCATCGGCAGCAACATCTTTACTTCTGCAAATTCTGAATTGGAAGGGAAGTCGCTGAATATACCGGCTATTACCAAGTGATCACGGTTATTAAATTTCACCGACTTACCAACCGGNNGTTTTACTTCCCTGCAGAATGTCCAGCGAAAACATCGTAACAAAAGCAGGCTCTACAAACAGGCACATTTTCGTAACCGATGATTCACCATATTGAATAACCTGATTGCGTGGATTTGATGTCATCGTCACATCTTCAAAGTCAGGATATACTTCTTTTAATGTGCGACCTAAAGGCTCGGGAACATCGCTGATCGTCATAACCTCATCACCAAATGTTACATGATGATATACCGCTGCCAGCCGATCGTAGTTACGAAACGACTTGTTATAGCTTATCTCATCCCAAACCCATATACCAATCAATATAGCAACGGCCATACCGGCAGACAGTCCTGCTATATTTATACTGGAAAATATTTTCGTGCGGGCAAGGTTTCGCCAGCCAATAAGAAAGTAATTCTTTAGCATCGTTTTACAATTAAATGATAAGCCCGATGAAAAATCCGGTGAGACAGCACAACGGTCTCCGATAACAGGATGACGTAAATCAGAAAAAAGTTCTAAGGAATAAAAATGGAACGTCCGTAATTTTAAACGTTACAACGCGAACCAATACTTTATATTGTCCATCTACTGAACGTGTACCGTGTAGGTACATGCATAGCTGCCATTGAAGAGAATATGTATAACGTAAGTTCCCTTTGTCTTAAAGGCATGATCGATGCAAAGTATATCTCCATCGTGATAAACTTCCGGATAGAGCACATCAAGAAAGTCGTTACCCTTTATTTGCAATATTATACTCGCAGGTTGTTTATTATGATCAATCTCCCACTGAAAAGAAATCGTACCGGATTTCGGAATGGTTATATCAAATGCTTCGGGTAAGAGTTGCCGAATGTTATACTGAAATATATTATTATAGATGAGCGGGCGATTTAAGAATTCGTGTAACGTTGGCTTGTTGTCCAGCAACATCCACGCGGGATCAAGCGGATAATGGTTGCGAACAAACAGCGCTGGTTCCATCAGAAAATATATAGCATCAAACTTCTTAACAAAACGGTTGGTCTTTGCATCTATAGCACCGCTTGACCAGGTCGCATCACACAAATACCATTTACTATTTAACCGCACGGCATTCCACGAATGATTCGCTATACCTTCGCCACGTATGTTCGATTGAGCGGTCCGCCCATAACCATCCACGATTATACATTTTATACCGGCATGAAAAGCAAGCTCTTTTACCAGGTAAGCATAGCCGGTGCAAACCGTTTTATGTTCATGCAGTAATTTTTCGAATACACGCGTACTAAATTCACGGTTCCATGCTTCACGCACTTCCGGGTCGCTATACTTTTTGCGATGATGTTCGTTCTTCAGGTATAGTGCATAGTCATTCGCAATATTTTTACATACCCAGGTGTAGATCGCTCTGAATTTCTCAACATCGGTTGATAACGGTCTTGTCAGTTTATCGGCAAGCGCCCGCAGATCGCGTAACGAATGTCGCGGATAGCGCGCAGCTATACTATCTGCCTTCGCGAAATCAACACCAGCAAAATCTGGTATGCGGGCATACAGCACCGGACAAGTTACCATTATCAACACGATACAGATGAATCTCTTCATGAGCAATTAACTATGTACTCAGAATATATCCTTCACTTTTCCCCACCACTTGCGTAAGCCGGACTGCTCCTTCTCGGTATATATATCATCCACCACAGCAATTTTTCCCATTATTTCATAATAAGCAGCTGACAATTTAATCTCGATCGCATCAATTGGTTCGGCTGTTATGGTATATTCCATGGTCTCATAGCCAATAAAGCTGAGCGTCAGCACATCGCCCTCTTTTAATTTCCGGGGAAACTCAAATTTTCCATCAACATCGGTTACCGTTCCTTCGGTTGATCCTTTCAGATATATACTTACACCTGCCATAGGCTGG
Organism: Flammeovirgaceae bacterium UBA5867; assembly: GCA_002432545.1. Lineage (GTDB taxonomy): Bacteria > Bacteroidota > Bacteroidia > Cytophagales > Cyclobacteriaceae > Ohtaekwangia. Next base: position 15,915 of record DJFR01000157.1, read on the forward strand.
TCATTATCATCGCGTACAACGCCTTTTATAATGCGTTCTTCATCAGCAACACGATGAGACTCCGTTCGTATGCCCGATACTGACTGGATATATACCGATGGCGTCTGCTCTGATATAACATTCGCTGAACTTTCCTTTGCTCCCAATGCAAACATTAAACTCAGAAAACCGGCTTTCAGTAATGTAAGTCCCGGATTAAAAGAAGGTGCTGGCTGAAGAGCGTAATTTTTCAATTGATCGGTACGCAACCGTCCACACGTATTAGCAGGTTTATTGGTAAAGAAGGCGAGAACCTCAGCATCGCTCATCTTCGTGAAGTCAACAACATTTTTACTGCACGAACTGCAAAAGCCTCCGTTTGCTGTTGGCGTAAAATTACTCCATTGCTCATGGCAAGGATCTTCAATGGAAAGAGAAATACGTTTACTCATAGTGAATCGATTTATTTTTCACATGAGATGCAGCATCCACACCAATTCCATAAAAAAATTATACTTTTTATACTGTGGATGTGCCGTGCGTGGAAACGGCTATGATTTACGGGGCTTTACACGAAGCAACAGCTCCTGGTGATTATGCACAAAGTCAACCAGCTCGCTGGTGGCAGTATTCAGTTCATCGCTGCAGATAGAAAATTTATGCGCTACCATTTTGAACTCGTTGCTATCAAAAACATCCATCTCCACGAGATTGGCCAGTCCTTTTATACGCGCCATGGGTCCGCGGATGTTATGCGATGCACTGAACGCTATCGACTCTAATATACTTCTCGTCTTTTCCTGGATTTGTTCATGCAGTTTTCGCTCCGTTACCGGGAGTCCCAACGAAAGGAAGTGAGCAATTTGTCCGCTGTCATTCCGAATGGGTATAACAACACAATCAAACCAGTAAAGGTGGCCGCTCTTGCTTCTATGCTCAACCTCACCGCGCCACACCTTGCCCGCAAAGAGTGCTTCTTTTCGACTTGCTTCATTCGCTGCCTGATGTTCCGGAGTCGCCAGTAAATTATAGTGTTTACCGATAAGTTCATCAACAGTATATCCGGATGCCTTCGCCATCTGCTCATTCACCCGCACAAATTTTCCTTCCATGTCATTAATACACGAATACATATTTATATCAATGGCATCAATATAGGTTTGCAATTCACGACTCTTCTGCCGAACCAGACTTTCCAGTTGATTGGTTAAATCCTGCAGCTTTTCGTTTATAGCTTTTATTTCTTCATTGTTGAATTTCAATTCCGTTTCCGCTTTGCGTAACTCATTATACTTTACCGTGAGCTTTTCATCGTAGTGCTTGGCGAGATCGCGAAAGAAAGCAATCTGAAATGAGACAACGGCTACCGTGTTGAGTAATATAGCAGCAGGAACCATCGTATAGTTAATGGCAGGATCGGGAACAAAAGGCGTCTGCGTATGAAAGACGAGATACGCGACAAAGATAATCGCACACATAACGTTGGCGAAGATAACGGACACGCGATCTTCGAAGATCAGCGTAGCGGTGGTAGCAAGCCCGATAAGCGTATATTCGTTACCATTGCCCCGCCCCTCATAACACCAGTAACTGATTACCAGCAGCGACCCAACCAGGTATACATCCTGAGACGCACGAAACTTACCTTTGCTGTTCAGCAATAATACCGAAATCAACACAGGCACTATATATAGAGGGCCGTAAAAGAATTTATACCCTATAGCAGCATATATCAATGAAAATGAGACAACGGAGATCAATACAATAACAGAAAGGCCGTTCAGCAATATGATGCGTCCGCGCAAAAGCCCGGGCACCGTTGAACGATAGCCTATCTTTAGTGCTCGTTTCCAGATTGAACGTACTTTTCTCATCACAGTCAAAAGGATCAGGATTCATGGCGGGGGAGCGTGACCACGATTGTTGAATTTACAACAACTGCTTCATATAAAACAGTACAAAACCCAAAACCGTATCATATTCCGGCCATCACTTATATACAGAAGGAAGAGTCTAAGTGTTACACTTAGTAAACCTAAGGCAGACACTTAACCATACCCGTATCGGCCAAAACTGAATATAGCACCAGGCTGACGTTAATCCTGACAAAAATCAGGTTACCTGCCACATACACGCACTATATTCGTGCATACAAAGACCTATTCTATAAAGCAAGCTACCTTCTATATACAACACACGAGCCTTTATATAAATTTATCAAACGGCTACTATAGAATCTTATGAGATGGTGTGCGATCTCTATTACTTTGGTATTAACGGCAACATACAGATAGCGCAGCCGGGCACATATTTTTATTGAAGTTGTTGTTTCATCATGGGAAAAAGTCCTCTCATCCAATAATTACAGTTCTATGCAGGAAGAGTATAGTATAGCTATAAACACGCTTGTTGACCAGTTACAGAGCAATACCGATCGTGGCATTTCCGAAGCACTGGCTCAAAAAAGAGTACAGGAGTTTGGTCGCAACGTCATCGAACAGAATAAGCAGCAGCCGTGGTGGTTAATTTTACTCCGGCAGTTCAAGAGTCCGATTGTATACCTGCTGGTATTTGCTGCGGGTATGTCCATATACTTTCAGGAATGGCTGGATGCAGGTGCTATACTAATTGTTATATTGGTAAATTCCATCATCGGTTTCTATATGGAATTTCAGGCAAGCCGCTCGATGGAAGCTTTGCAAAAACTTTCTACCGTGCGCGCCAAAGTTATGCGCGATGGAAAACTCACTGAAATGGATGCTTCGGATATTGTGCCCGGAGATATACTCTTTCTCGAAGCGGGCGATATGGTGCCGGCCGATGGCAGACTCTTTAAACTCTCACGGCTGCAGGTAAATGAATCTGCTCTTACCGGTGAATCTGTACCCGCTGAGAAGAAGACCGATATACTGAAGAACAATACAGCATTGGCTGAACAAAGTAACATGTTGTTTAAAGGAACTTTTGTTACCAATGGCAACGGGTGGTGTATAGTTACCGCTACCGGCATGAAAACCGAGCTCGGTAAAATTGCCAACCTGGTGCAGTCGGCTGAACAGACAGCCACTCCGTTGGAGAAGAAGCTCGAAGTATTCAGCAAGCGGCTAATCCAGATCACGGTTGTATTAGTAGTGATCATTTTTATTATAGGCTGGCAGATGGGACAAGACCTGATGCAGGTACTCAACACGTCTATTGCGCTGGCGGTAGCAGCTATACCGGAAGGACTGCCTATTGTTGCCACGCTGGGCCTGGCGCGCGGTATGCTTACCATGGCACGGCACCGTGTTATCGTAAAGAAACTATCAGCAGTCGAAACGTTGGGAGGCACTACCGTAATCTGTACCGATAAAACCGGAACACTGACAGAGAACCGTATGACGGTGAAAGAAATTCTTCCATCACCAGAATCATCAGTGGAAACACATCAATCTATATTGGAGGCGTGCGTTCTGTGCAACACGGCAACGCTCGATGGCGAGGATAAAGAAATTGGTGATCCATTGGAGATAGCGTTGTTGCACTATGCACAAAAATATATACCTGTTCAGGAAATCCGTTCTCAATTTCCGAAGGTAAATGAAGAGCCATTTTCATCCGAGAGTAAGCGAATGCTTACAGTCCATAGGAAAGATACCGGATATATACTCTATGCGAAAGGAGCGCTCGAAGAAATCTTACAGCTATGTAGAAAACAGCATGCTGTCCGCGAAGAACTGTCAGAGCAATCAAAACAAAATCTTCTACGCGAAGGAGAAAAACTTGCCGCTTCGGGATATAAGGTGATCGGCCTGGCATCAAAAGAAAATACATCCGAAATGCCGGAGACTTCGGATCTTACTTTTCTGGGTATGATCGGACTGATCGATCCGCCCAGGCCAGACGTTGCCCAGGCTATACAGGAGTGCAAAACTGCAGGGATTAGTGTCGTGATGATCACGGGCGATCATCCGCAGACTGCAAAAGAGATTGCGCGCCAGTTGGGTATACTATCAAAAGAGAACGAAGATGCTATACTGGGTGCTTCCATGAAAGGATACGACCAGTTAACTGACAACGATAAAGAGCAGTGGTTGAGCAGTCATGTGTTTGCGCGCGTTACACCAAGTCAGAAACTTGATCTGATCCGGGTATACCAGGAAAAAGAACATATAGTAGGGATGACAGGCGATGGTGTTAACGATGCACCGGCCCTGAAGAAAGCAGATATAGGTATAGCGATGGGACAACGCGGAACGCAGGTTGCGCAGGATGTAGCCGACATGGTATTGCAGGATGATTCATTTTCATCTATCGTGCGCGCTATCAAACAAGGGCGTATCATCTTTGATAATATCCGGAAGTTTGTGGTCTTTCTGCTGTCGTGTAACCTGAGTGAGCTATTTACCATTGCTGTATCGGCAACGCTCAATTTGAATTTTATACTGCTGCCTTTACAGATATTGTTCATTAACCTGATTACGGATGTGTTGCCGGCCATTGCTTTGGGACTTACACCTGGCAACAAATTGATCATGCAACAGCCGCCTCGAAGCACAGCCGAGCCGATCATCGGTACTTCACACTGGAAGGGTATCATTTTCTATTCGGCTATCATCAGTGCCGCCAGTATAGGTGCTGTATTTTACGGACACCATAGTTTGGACAACGGCAGCGAGTGGGACACGCATCGCGCCAACAACATTCTGTTTTTTACCATGATCGGATCACAACTGCTTCACGTATTCAACATGAATGCTTCCGGTAGTAATTTCTTCCGGTCTGAAGTCGTGCGTAACCATTACGTCTGGTATGCCATTGTTATATGCATCGGTATTGTAGCAATCCTGCACCTGATCGATCCGGTGAAGAAAGTACTTTCCATTTTTCCACTCAGCACCCCCGACTGGATCGTTATCGGAATGTTTAGCTTTGCGGGCATGATCATCAATCAGCTTGCAAAAAGATTCAACATCGTAAAACTATAATTCTGCAAATACAGTGTCATTGTAGAACATAATAGGTATACGATTGGCAGTACAACTAAGTATAGCGCGCTATCAGTCGTATACTATATTTTAATTTTTGTTACTGCTAAAGGAGTCCCGATACATTTTCCAGCCTTCCGGGGTTTTCTTCCATAAGACCAGAAATTTGCCGCTATCGAACATTACATTGTTAGAATCAAATGATTGCCAGAGTCCTTCTTCGGTAACATATTCTTCGCCATCGCCATATACAGCAGTGGTAATGAACTTGCCGTTTCGTAATCCTATATCGTGATAAGCTACTCTGAAAAAATCCAGTGGCGCCTGCTCTCCGCACATAGCTGGTGTGTTGGGCGCGAGTATGCAGCAATCTTTTGCATAGCGGTTGATGAAGATTGAAGAATCGCCTTTTGCAAAAGCTTCAAAGTAAATATTGTTGCTGACGGCAATCGCGACTTTCGCTTCTTCCAGCTTCGCGTTAACCTGTGGATGTTTTGTATTGCACTGCGGCAGTAAAAGAGACATGGTAAGTAAACTGATTACCGTAAAAATGTTATTCGTTTTCATGATGTGTTGGTTTTACTAAGTTGAAGATCCTGTTAGGTTAAATCTTCAGCAAAGAAAGTCTGCGGACTACAGCATGAATTGTATAAAAGCGAACAGTCTGAATTTATTTGATACTTGTTTTAGATTTTCCAGACACCTGCCCTTGAGTAATTTTGCCGAGCCAAATGCTCTATATAATTAAGGAGTTTAAAGTATAGTAATCACCTCAAGTCATCAACATGAGTAAAGCATTTACATGGTTACGATCGCTTCTCATTCTCAAATCCATTCTGGAATTATTCCCATTTTGATTTTATAAATCTTATTAACGGATTATTTTCCAGCCATTTAATCTCAAATTATTTACTTTTCATAGTTCCGACCAGGTTAGAATATACCAGATATCAATGTCCCAAAGGCTTGTTATTTAATTGCATTTGGGCCTTTCCAAAAAATCGAAGTCTAGTTTTGTTGATATATCAGCGATATAGTACATGCATTTTTTCAGCGCTCGCACCCCCTCCGTGCTTTGGTAGGTTTCTTGTCAAATGCCATATCAGAGTTAAAAGAAATGAGAAGTATGAAAAAGTTTGTATCAATCTATGTGCTGCTGACAGGTATACTTAGCCTGGGATTTTTCTCCACGTTGCAAGCACAGAACGTTGGCGTTAATGCAACGGGTGCCACACCTGACGCTTCTGCGATGCTGGATATTTCTTCCACTACATCCGGAGTTCTTATACCGCGTGTAGCTTTAACAGCTACGAATGCAGCGGGACCTGTAACATCACCAGCGGTAAGCTTGCTGGTATATAACACTGCAACAGCAGGTACAGATCCTAACAATGTAGTACCGGGTTTTTACTACTGGAGTGGTTCAGCATGGATACCCTTCATGGTACAAAATTCTTCTGGCAACGGAGGCTGGTCATTGAAAGGTAATGCTGGCACAGCAGCGGCTACCAACTTTATCGGAACTACCGATAACAAACAGCTTATATTCAAATCAAACAGTCAGTCGTATCTTGAAATGGGTACACGCGAAACTCTAGGACTGATTCAAAATTATGCAGACTATACGGACGGCACTGAAAAAGTTACTCACTTGCGTTCCTCACTGCAATTCGAAGCTCCGGCAGCAAACTTCTATAAACCTAAATTCTATGTAGATGCTAATGGGAACTTCCGCATGAAAGGGAGCTCTGCCGGTACTGACTTCTTTGAGTTTGGTGCACGAGGCAGCAACAACAACGGTGGTCTTGACTTTATAGTAGGCGATGATGGTGATGAGCCGATGGTATTCAGCAGCTATAATTTTCAAACTACAGCTACTACAGAAATGATGCGCTTGCAGAATGGAAGAATGGCGGTCGGCAGCGCTACATTTGATGGCACTAATCCTGAGAAAGTATTGATCGATGCNNTTAATATACAGAACCTTTCATCGGGCAACAATGCATCTTCCGATGTAGTTGCTACTGCGAACAACGGAAGCGAAACCACCAATTATGTAAACATGGGTATAAACAGCGGAAGCTATACCGGTGGTGTTATGGGTGCAGCCAACGATGCATACCTCTATAATATAGGACAGAACCTGTTGATTGGTACAGGTACCGTAGCGAAAGCTGTTATATTCATGACAGGTGGTACTTCGCAGGGTTCTAACGAACGCATGCGTATCGATGGAAATGGAAATATAGGTATAGGCACTGCCAGCCCGACAGCAAAACTGGATGTAGCCGGCACCTATAAATTAGGAAGCTCGGGTACCGTGCTTACCAACATGATGAAGACCAGTGTTAGCTTTAACGATAATACAGCGTTCAACTATACGGGTACACGCCAGGTAAAAGTGACTGTAACCGGAGCAACTCCCAACGCAACAGTAATCATCAACCCAAGAACTTCATTGCCTACCGGTATCGGTATAGCATGGTCGCGCGTGGATGCAAACAACAGCATTACCATCGGCTTTACAAACTCAGACGTTACGGCTCGCTCGATCGGCAACGTTACGCTCGACATCACTGTAATTCAATAAGACAACGTTAACCTGCTATACCATGGCCCAGAAAATAAAAAGTATCGTTGTGTGCATGGCCGGGGTTGCCATGTTACTCTTCACCGCTCCTGCTGTGTTTGCACAGGGAAGACTTATCCTGAACGGAGGAAAAGTTACCCTCGCCAATGGCGCTACGGTTGTCATTGATAACGCTGCGACCAACGCCATCACGCGTGTAAGCGGGCACATCATCAGCGAAGGCGAAAACAATGCTATACAATGGAACATGCGCACCACTGCGGGTACCTATACTATACCCTGGGGTTATGGCAGCAGTAATTATATACCGCTTACATTTACAAAATCTGCCGGTACCGGTAGCGGGCGATTCAAATTCTCAACGTATCATACTACATCCGATAACAGCGTTCGCCCTACCGGTGTAACAAACCTGAATGGAACAACCGGTGCCGATATATCTTCTTTCGCTGTAGACCGTTTCTGGCAAATCAACGCACTCGGCTATACCATGAAGCCTACATTAACCAATGTAGTAATGTCGTATGTAGGCAGTGAGTATGACGCTCCCAACGAAGTTAGTCTCGAAAGTAAATTAACAGCACAGCGCTGGAATGCTACAACATCAAGCTGGATAGACTATACATCAGGCGGTGTTGTTAACGCCACGGCAAACACGGTTACTATCCCTTCCATCACCGCTACCAATTTACAACCGTGGTGGATGGTTGCTTATCCGGGAAACAATATGCACTGGGTGGCAGCTTCCAACTCCGTTTGGAGCAACTCAACAAACTGGTCTACTGTAGCCGGTGGCGCTGGCGGAGCCGGTGTACCGACTGCTGCCGATGCGGTATATTTTGAAAGCAACAAAACAACAAACTGTACAATCGATATGAACGCTACCATGTATAGCCTGAATATACAGACAGGATATACCGGTACGATCAGCCAGGGTGCCAACACCGTTACGGTAGGAAGTAATGCTTCCTTTGGCGATGGTATATTTCAGGGAGGCACATCGAATGTAACCGTAAATGGAGCGTTTACGATAGCTGGAACTGCCTTTACAGCACCATCAGCAACACTGGATCTGAAAAATAACTTCAGCCTTACCGGTGGTACATATACACATAACAATGGTACACTGAGATTATCAGGAACCAGCGGTAAACAAACCATTACCAGTAACCGCGTAAACACCTTCAACAACATAACGGTAAGCAACACATCTGCGGCAACAGGCGCAAGTATAGAAAGCAGTCAGAACCTGGCAGGTGTACTTACCCTGGGCAGCAATGTGGTTTTTGATGCGGATGGAAATTCAAACACAGCTATACTTACCTTACTCTCCACCGGTGACAGCCCTACACGCGATGCATCGATTGGTATACTGCCGGCAGGTGCTAAAGTATCCGGTAGTGTTACGGTGCAACGTTACATGGCAATTGAAGGTCCTGGCAAGCGCATATACCGTTACATAGCCTCTCCGTTGCAAAACGCCAACGTAGCGGATATACAGAAAGAGATTACAGTTACCGGTGCATTTACCGGAACCAGTAAATGTAGCGGCTGTACTACGGCAGCCTCTATGTTTTCATACAATGAAAAAATTCTTACCGATATAAACAAGAACGGTATAGCTGATGCTGACGATGGCTATGAAGGCTTTCCGGTTGCATCGAATACAGAAATACTTACACCCGGAAAAGGCTACGCGATGTTTGTTCGCGGCAACCAGATGACAACAGCGCTGTGGGATGTACGCGGTGAGATCAACGCAGGCAACGTAACCCCTGTTACTTTCCCGATGAACTTTACATCGAGTGGTAAAATCGCGAATGACGGATGGAACCTGGTAGGTAATCCTTTCCCTTCTACGATTGACTGGGGCGCAGCGAGCGGCTGGACTAAAACAAATATAGATGCCGCTATATATATACGCGACAACGGATTAACGAACACACAGATTGCGGCATGGAACGGTGTTGTCGGAACCAACGGTGGGTCTAGCCGCATTGCCATAGGACAAGGCTTCTGGGTAAAAGCGAACGGCAACGGTACTCCGGTTTTAAGAGCGAATGAAAATGTAAAAGCAGCCGGAACACAAACTACATTCTTTAGAACAGGTACGCCTGAAGATCTGTTGCGCATAACCCTGGCTAATGCTACAACACGCGATGAAGCAATTATACACTTTCGTGAAGATGCTACTGAAAAATTCGATTCACATGCTGATGCCCTGAAACTTGCCAACGCAACATTTAACCTGTCAAGTTTAATGAGCAATGGCGAAGCACTTGCGATCAACTCACTGCCTGCACTGGGTTGTAACAATAGCATCAAACTGAATGTAACGGATGTTGCAGCCGGAAATTATACCCTTAACTTTTCAGAATACGAGTCATTCCCGCAAGCATTACAAATATCATTAACAGATAACTTTACCAACAGCACCATCAACGTACGTGAAGCTAAATCCTATAGCTTCGCAGTAACATCGCAGGCGGCAAGTTATGGCAACAACCGCTTCACGGTAAACTTTGGATGGCCGGCCGTTCAATCTGATTTTGCAATCGCTGCGAAAGATATATGTTCAGGTTCAGACGCTGTTGTTCAGATCAGCAACTCACAATCGTATATCACCTATACAGCGCAGGTAAAAAACACCACGATCGTATCAGCACCGGTAGCAGGTAATGGCAGTGCGGTACAGGTAAAAGTTCCGAAAGAAAGTCTGGCAGCCGGTATCGACACGCTGGTCGTTACCGCGGCTATCAACAGCTGTAGCCAGTCCGTTGCAAAAACGATTGCTATACAGGTAGAGAAGTCATCTGAAGTATCAGTACAAAATGGCAAGCTGTGTAACAGCGGTAATGTAACACTGTCTGCCAGCGGTGCACCTGCTAACGGTTCGTATCGTTGGTATGAATCTGCGCAAGCTACAGCATCGATCGCAGGTCAGACCGCGAAATCATATACTACACCGGTACTGCAACAATCCAAAACATATTATGTAGCTGCTGTAAGCGCTATGGGATGTGAAGGAACACGCCAGGCTGTAGTAGCTGAAATTGTAGCACCTAAAAATGTTACCATCGAAGTAAAAGGCGATTCACTGGTAAGTAACTATACCGATGGCAACCAGTGGTACTTTAATCAAAGCATGTTAACCGGTTCCACTACACAAGCGATAACAGCAACCAAATCAGGTATATATACAGTAGAAGCAACGTTCAATGGCTGTACTACGTCCGCAACGCGCGAGATGATTGTAGCAGGCACCGAGCACGAAGCTATAGCGGTATCGGTATATCCGAACCCGGTAGTGAATGAACTTCACATTGAAGTACCAGCGACTAACCGCGAACTGAATACATTCCGATTGATCAACGCTGCCGGTCAACCGGTAGGAACCATCGAACTTCAACGAGAGGGAAGCAATTGGACAGGCACCTTCGATATGAAACGCTTTGCATCGGGAGTATATATCATACAAAGTACCGATGCAGCTTCTACCGTAGAAGTCAAGATCATCAAGAACTAGAAACAAACTACAATCAAACAAAAACAGGACGATGCAAACCACATCGTCCTGTTTCATTTTAATAGCTACCGGAAGCTGCTTTACCAAAAATCAGGCTTGCTATAAAATGCGGGACAAGGAATGAGTTTATTCTTCTTGCGCGTTTTATCGTTCTTCGAAGGAAGTTCATACGTAAGCGAAAACTCATGTGCACCACCGGAAGAAGTTTCCAGTTTGGAAATCGTAAAGTCATAGCTATAGCCAACCGTCAGGCGCTTGAGATATAGGCCGGTAAAAAGGATCAAAGCATCCTGCTCAATCGAGTTAACTACATTTTTTGAAAACGGTTTTCCGCGATACCACACGCCCACCGATACCGGGTCGATGTGAAAATTTACCCCGAAATCAAGTTGAGAAAAAGAAGAGCCCTGCATACGGTATATAAAGGAAGGTGTTAAATAAGCTGCTCTTCCGGAACGCAAGCCCTGATTCAATTCGAGTTTCATACCGGCATGTATAGCGGTCTTCATCGCTAAACGACTGTCTTCACCTAACACAGAAAGATTCGGCCTGTTCATGTGCATGAAAGAAGCACCCAGCCAAAGTTTTTTGGAGTATAGTAAAAAGCCCGAACCAAAATCAAAATAGCTGGGACGTTGTATCTGGTTCAACGCGGGGTCCAGCGAAGTACCGTTATACTCGAGGTCATCGCCCATGCGCAGCTTGGCGCGATCTATACCATTCGTTCCATATCCGAATGAAAGACCGGGAGAGAAAACAATCTGCTCGTTCAATTTTATCTTGTAAGAATATAGCGCGCTTACCGTTGTGCTTCGCCAGTTCGCAGAACCCATCCGGTCAGACGTAATCATAAACCCTATACCACTTCGTATCGGGTTGATAAAGATATCGTACGAGGCTGCATACGTTGCGAACGCCTGCGGCAGACTTGGCCACTGAAGTCTGTGATTTAACACAAAGCGCTGGCGCGGTGTAATGCCGGTAAATCCCGGATTCAAAAACAACGGTGCCTGGTAATATTGAGAAAACTGCGGGTCTTGCGCAAAGGCTGCACAAGTAATCAGAATGAAGCCAAGTTTTAGAAATATAGTTTTCATGTTGTTATTCTGCGAAGAGTTTGAAAAAAGTATATATAGTGGCACTAACGAATCAACGTTACATCGCCCAGCCTGGTAATACGCTGTCCGTCCGATTGTGTCAATGCAATCTTGTAGACATATACTCCTGCCGGCATAAACTTGCCGTTACGATCGTAACCGTCCCAACCTATATCCGGATCGCGACTCTCAAAGATTAGTGTACCCCAGCGGTTAAAGATCTGCATGGTGTATTCCGTAACGCCTTTTACTTTCGGCATGAATACATCATTGATACTTCCGGCCGTTGGACGACCACCGGAAGGACCTGCTGCACTTGGCGTAAACGCATTCGGAATCACAATCGAACCTCCCGTAACCGCTACAACTTCCTGTTGAGCCGTGTCGTAGCATACTAGCGGACCATCGGATATACCATCACCATTACGATCCTGGTCGCCATAATCTCTTCCAGCAAGCAGCGTAATCACATAGGTACCTGCCTCCTGATAAGTATATTTCGGTTGAAAGTCAGACGAAGTATTGCCATCGCCAAAGAGCCATTGATAGACGTCAGCCCCGGTTGAGAAGTTCGTAATGTCCAATTCGGTATCCGGCACATAGATCACAGCGGAACGCAACGCGAACGAAGCCTGTGGAACATCAAACACTTGTATACCGGTAAACTCAGCATCAGCAGATTGCCCGGTAGCAGAATAACTGGCCGTCATATACAAATCATATATACCCGGATTGGAAATCCTGAACACCGGGTTGCGCAGGTTCGAAGTGGTAACCAATGCACCTTGATTATATACTTTCCATAAAAATGTATCCGCACCGGTAGTCGTATTAGTTACCTGTATACTTACCGGGTAACAGCCGGCAGTAGGCGTGGCTGTAAATTCAGCCTTCAGTTCCTGCACGGGTATATTTATCTGTTTGCTTACAATCGACACGCAATATTCACCCGCCTGAGATGCTGCGCGGTTTACTGCGGTGAGGGTAACATTCTTTTGTCCCGGAGAAAAATACTGTACATCATTGGTAATACCATCGCCCTCAGAGACAGCAGAGTGTTGTCCGAAGTCCCAGATATACTCGAAGTTCTGCGGCTCAATCGATGGACTTGTATTGGTAATGGTTACCTGCGATACTTCGCCCTTCACAATCGACACAGGACCAACCTGAAAATCGACCACGGTGCCCCTGTAAACTGTTACTTGTTTTTTATACTCTGCCCGGCAGCCTTCATTGTTGAAAGCTTCATATACTACTTCGTAGATGATCGGATCTTTAGATGTATAATTATTCAGTGTAAAACTGACTGCACGTTGTGCTCCTGGTTTTTCGTCCAGCCGTGCCGTTGTACCCAGCTCGCGGTAAAACCATTTACCATGATCAACACCCGATGAGTTATCGCGAAACGTAACAGTCTCGCCACTACAAACCGAAGCATCCGGTTCACCTATATTGATAGCGATAGCCGGGAATACCGTTACAGATTGGGTCGTAAATTTCTCAACACATGCAGGATGCTTAGCGAATAACTTCACAGGGTATACCGTGGACTCCTGGTTAGAACCTATCGGGAAACGATGCGTGATCTGCTGTGCACCCAATGGTGTTGTACCCGCTTTGATTTCCGTGATCGTTCCGTCAGACCATTCCCAACGATAATCAATTCCATTCTCCACAGTCCAGCCAAATGTAAACTCACCACCATCACACTGAGTACCGGATCCTGATACCGTGAACACCGGATTTACCAATATAGCGTTGACAGATACAGGCGGTGGCAATTGTTGAACAGCACAGCCATTGGCATCGGTAACGCTTGTCAGCGTATAGGTATCATTTGCTCGGAAATCAGGTATAATAATGATCGTATTCTTGCCACCCTGGCGCTTCGGAGATATACCCGTTAGAGCAGATCTATATTCATATTCAATAGGCGCAGTACCTACAGTAACATCTAATAACAATGAAACAGGGTCGCCATAACACACTTCGGTTGCGTTGGCGCGGAATGTTACTTGTGGAATCGGGTTGATGGAGATCGCTACTCGTTCCGTTTTTCCTTTTACTTCGCACGATGTCGGTGTACCATGCAACGTAGATATACTACGCGTTAACCTTCTGTAATAACGCTGCTCTCCTTCGGGAAGTGTGGTTGTTAATATACCCGGATCATATGCTATACCGGTGGCTCCGGGTATCGTTACCCAGGCAGCATCGTTGTTCACGTCACCGGTTGTTGATTCCTGCCACTCGTATGTATAATTACCAACCCCACCGGAGGCAGGAGCCAATTCTTCTATGCGTGCCGGATCTCCACCGGAACATATACTTTGATTGCTACCAATGAGACCACCATAGAATACAGGCGGGTTTACCAGGAACGCAACTGCCGGCTGCGACATACAACCTTTTGCATCTTCCACTACAATTGTATAGGTACCCGGCAACAGGTTGGTAAACGTTACGGTATTTCTACCCGTTAGTTTTACTACATTCAGATCGCCCGCACGATTTAACGTTGCGGTATAATCACGGGTATTATCACCACCGGTAAATGTAACCGTTATCGCACCATCACTCGCATCTTTACAACTTACATGAAAACCGTTGGCATCTGTCAACACATTAGTTCCAGTGATTGATACCTGCGAAGGCTGCGTTAATACAATGGTGTTGGTTGTCGCTTCACAGCCATTGGCATCTTTTACGCGAACGCTATAGCTGCCTTGTCCTAAATTTTCGAATACACCATCGAGGTTCGCATCAGTTGCTCCCGTCTGCAGTATTTTATACTCGGTATACGGAGTTGTTCCGCTGGTAACGGTAGTGCGTATCGCACCATCTTTCTGCAGGAAGCAGGTTATTTCTTTTTCAACTGCCAGCGTTGCTTTCGGAGCATCGGTAACCGTAATTACCTTGGTTGCTTCAGGGCTGGCACATATAGCATTATTCTCGCGAACAGAAATAATAATGTCTTCCTTCAGGAAATTAACCAGTATATTTCCTGTAGTCTGTCCTTCAATAATATCAGCACCCCCTATGGAATTATCCGAAGCTCTGCGAATCTCCCAGTTATATACCGATGTCGGGTAATTATTGGGCGATACATTAAAGCCTATACCTGTGTTGTCTTCACAAACTACACTGGCTCCCTGAATAACAGGCTTCGCAGGTGCTGACAGAACAGTAACCTGTTTTTCAATGACATGACCGCTGCAACCATTCAACTCGGCCCTTACTTTAATCTTACCGGTATATACCGTTGGAAACTGCAGCATCACATAAAAATCATTTTCCTTTCCGCCACCAAATACAATGAACGGTGCCGGTATATCCCAATAGTATTTTGCGCCCGGTATAGGCGATACCTGGTATATTTCAACATTTGACAATATAGAACCCTGGCAAACTGATTCGCGACCGAAGATCGTTGTTATCGATGGACTTGAGTTTACAACAATATTAAGTTTGGCCAATGTATAGCAGGCCGGAGTATCACGATACGTAACTCGCGCAAAAACTTCTTTGGCATTCGTAACCATGATTGGCTGCGTGATCGGTGCTATAGTATTAAAAGCATCTGCCTCGCTGTTATACCACGCTATTGTTACATTCGTTTCGCTGGTGATCGAGGCGATATACCGCGCATCCATCAGGTTAATTCCTGAAACGGTGTGACTGCCCGGAGTTTCCTCACAAAGTGTAACCAGGCCGTTCATTACTTTTGGCAAAGGCCGCACATTGATGGTGACGCGCGCATCGCTTGTGCAGCTTGTATTCAGTTCGCGAACACGCGCTATATATACCTGTCCGTTGGCGACATTCAATTGTGCTGCGGTCGGGTTGGCAATCAGGGTACCCGATGGTGGTGCAGCATCTCTATACCAGGTAATTTCGCGCTGCCCAGCTGTTAGAGGAGTAACTGAGTTTTCGTAGTTGGTAAGTATAACGCTGGTGGTGCCGTTGCTCACCTCACATTCAGTAACCGTATAATCACTTATCTGCGGAGGTGTAACGCGGGTGAGTGTGATCGAAGATGGATCGGATATACATTTACCGCTGGCACTGACAACCGTCCACGTTACCACGGCACTGCCGGGTGCTGCCGGTAAATTTCGCACGGTTGTATTCGGATCGTTCGGATTATCAAATGTTATACCCGGTTGTGTGCTGGTCCATGTACCCGTAGCACCGTATAGGGGTGCCGTTGCACTCAGTTTCACAAAATCGTTACAAACATACGGCATGTTGGCACCTGCGTTGGCAACCGGCTTGCGATCCATAATAATATTGACAGTCTGCTCGGCCGTTACGCATGAACTGGATGCGTTCGGCTGTGCCGACAGTTTTACCTGCACGGGTGTACCACTTGTATAGTCATTTGCAGTAGGTATATAGGTAGCTTCAACGGTATATATACCCGATCCGCTCACCGTACTGGCGGTTACCGTACCCGTGCCGGAAACGAGCTGCCAGCTGGCCTGTGAAAATATACCTTCCACTGTGCCCGTCAGTTTTATCGGGTCAAGTTTTGTTACATCAAGACATATATCCAATACGTTTGAAGCACTCACCCGAATGGGCTCATCAAAACGAATCGTTACTTCATCTGATTTCAAAAAACAATTATTACCACCGCTGCTGATAGACCATCGGAACGTATAATTACCATAGGTATACGCAGGGCCTTTCAATTCTACCATGGATGTTGGTGATGCAGGTGTAACGATGGTGACCGGACAAGCATCGCCACTGCAACCGGGACCGCTTACAATGGTCCATGT
>DJFR01000157.1:32929-68073 GCA_002432545.1 Flammeovirgaceae bacterium UBA5867
GAACTCAGCGAAGTACAAATGAACTGATCCTGGCCTGCACTTGCTTTTACAGGCTGCGCAAAAACCTGAACGGTTTCTTCATTACTATATACTTCATTACATCCTCCGTTTTTCACCACTGCGCGAAATGTATATATACCGGCAGACAAAATACCCGGAGTGATGGATGCACCGGAAGAGCCACCGGTATATAGTTCATAATTACCGGCATCTTTCTTTACTTCCCAGCGCACAATGTCACCCGTAGTTCCGCTCAGTGTTATCGGACTCACAGCAACATTTTCACATACATCGGCCACGGGTGCCAACGCACCGGCTACTGCCGGTTTATAAATGCGAATGGTAAACACGCGGGTCTTGGCACAGGTAGGTGCTGTTGTATATTGACGCGTAACCGTTATGGTTCGATCTACATATAATGCCGTTCCAAAGCTTGTTATATTCGTTGAAAAAGTTGCCGAAGATGCGGAACTCGAACTAAGTGTTACGCCACTGGAACCGGCCCAGCTATACGATGTAGCACCGCCTATATTTTCAACAACCGGTGCGGGTAGTGATACCGTTACAGAGCTTTTATTGCAGACATCCGTTTGAACAGGAATTACCGGATCAGGAACCGCAAGAATTTCGCGTATAGCACGAACCGCTAATGTTTTAGGGCTCTCGCAATTGGTTGTACCGGCTGTAGTAGCCTGATGACTCACCCATACCTTCATGGCAACTGCGGTTGTATTGTTTACCCAGTCGGGATGCGCAGTTACAGCAAGCGTTCTACTTGTGGCGATAAGGTTACCCGGACGATCGGGGTTGGGAATATTCGCATACCAGCGAACTATATTTGGAGTGGGCACACCGGTAACGGTAAACGCAGAAGGTGTTGTACCATTACAAACCGATTGATTGGTTGCAACAGGTGCGGAAGGCGGAGCTACAATCCTTATATAGGATGTTCTGACAACCGGAGGATGATCACCATTGGCAGCATCAGCCGGAGGTCCTGGTATATTCGGATCATCATATGGATTACAAAAGTTCCAATAGCGCAACGTAATAGCAAATGACTCACCAGCTTTTGGAAAGCCTGCACCAAAACCACCAGGCGCTGTAATCTGCAACGAAGGTCGTCTGCGCGGATCTTCGTAAATTACCGGGCTCGACATATACGCTATACCACGCGGGTCGTTATAGTTTGTAATGATATCAGCACCACCGCTACCCGTTATCGGAATTCCGTCTACACTAATGTTTGGAATTTTACTTCCGCTACCCGTATTATAAATGATTTGCTGCCACCGGTTTTCCGTATTGGGAGATTCTATAGGATTGGGAGGGGTCTGTATATATTGAGCACTACAATTCCACTTACTTTCATCCAGAAACGATATACCTATATTATCACCTTCACAAACAAAATGTTGAGTTAGTCCTGTGCCCGGCACAACAAGTCCTATCTCTGCGCCATTATGATTATCGGTTCTCCAGGAAGCAACTTTCTGCAACTGGCGGGTAGTCGTACAAAAATTTCCATTGTATCGGATCGTAATAACCACAGGATATTCGCAATCACTATCAGCAGGGAAACTATGTGTACGTGCAGCTGAGTATACTGTACTACCGGTAGCGAGCGTAATTACTTCCGGTGCGCTTCCATCACCCCAGTTATATACAAGTTCCAACGTACCTGCAGGTACAGGCGAAGTAAACGATACGTTGTACGTTACATTGGCATTAACAGGAGCACAAAGTCCTACCGGGAATTTATTACTACCAAGCGATGAGACAGGAGGAAGTCCTACACATTGGGCAAAGACTCCCGCTGCGGGACAGAGTGATAAAATTAGGAACGTAACAGACAATACCAGTTTACTACCTGATAAACGGATCATAGTTGGGGGGTTGTTTTTTCAAAAATCCAGAATACGACTACCTCACTATAATTTCAGCTAAAGACAATTCCGACATCGCAGTACAAATAACATTCGCCCAAGGTAGAGTAGACGAGAAAGAGGCGAATAGCAACACGGTAATTCTTAGGCTTACGAAAAACTGTTTAAACCTATGTTGATACTTCTATATCCTGTACATTAATAATACAAAAATAATATACCACTTACCTCCCATTTTTCAAAAAGACTACTGAATCTTACGCAAGTAGTACAGACAATCAGTTATGATTTTCGTTTAGCAACAAAAACACTGTGGAGAGAAATACGCATTGCTATAGCAACATAAACCAGAAATTTGAGACAATAAATACGTATAGCCTGAACGTGGCGGGCAAGTTTAACGGTATCTTCTCACTATTGAGACAACGACCTATTTCAAATCATCCAGGCCAAACGTAGACGACCGTGCCGGAGCTATATTATTGTTGTGATAGTCTTTAAAATATATAGCAATCTGCTTTTCACCCGGTGCTTTTGATTTACGAAGCGCGCTCACAGAGAGATTCGCATTCTTCATGGAAGTATAAGCATCTTCCGTACGGATCAATACTGCTCTACCTCCAATCGGATCAAAGGCTGTAGATACACCTGAAAAAACTCCCTGTAACACTTTCGGACTTTTTCGCTCACCTATCTTATAGATGTGATGAAACTCTTTTCCTTCATCTGCCTTCATCAGAATAAATATACAGCCATGCCTGCTATATACTTCACCCGTAAATATATGCGAAGGTCCTTTCAGTTCGAATCCAATCCTGCCATCGTTACGCTTCTCTATCTTTACCGGTGACCGAAGTATATATCCTTCTTCTGCGTTTCTGCGAACGTAACTATAATAACTACCAATAAGACTTACCATCTGCGGATCAGCAGGCTGCTCGATGCCGGCAACAAAACCGCGAAAATCATTATACTTTAAATACTGAGCAGCCTGATCAAGCAAAGACGTATGCAGTCCGATCGTATCGTTCTTTCGCTTCTTGCGAATCGGATTATATATCTTCTTATACAAGTAATCGATGTTGGTATACCCTACTTCTACCGAGATAGCTTCCAGTTCCTTTACAGAAAGTCCAAGTCCTGTCTTCTCACACAACGCTTGCAACAGCTTATGCAAATGATCAACCTTTATTTTACTCATATAGTAAACAAGGTAAGATAAAATCGGGAACAAATCGGGAAACCGAGTAAAAAAACGAGAGAATACAGGAATTATATCGGCCCTGTTTTAAAATCCTATATATACATCTTTACATCACGCTAGCGCGATCGATCGAATTATAGTCTGGTTCCTATAGCCGTTGCTTTCGTGGGAAAGTTACCGAATGTAGGCCCACCGTACTTCCCACATTTCACAAAAGTAAACGTCTGCGGCTGCTGTCGCGGAGATGGTTGTAAATCAATATCAGGTCATTCCCATGACCCGACCCGGGATTTCCATGCCTTCTTCCAAGCAGCACGCCCGGGCGAAACCTAATCTTCAAAATTCTAAAACAATGAAAAAATTTAAATACATCTTTTTATTTATAGCCGGCCTCATGGCCATGAGCTGCACCGATGAATCTGTAACACCGACACAGTCAGAGGATGATCCGATTGCGATCCCCCCTCCTCCTACCCGGCCTTAAGCGGTTGTTATTTAAAAACGGTGAAGCTATACTTCACCGTTTTTTTGTTTATATTGTGAGCCATACCTGTACGTAATAACCCATGAAGCTTGCATACCGGCTCGCTCTTGCTCTATGTATCCCGTTGTGCTGCACTGCTCAATCAAAAACAGACAGCCTCAGAAATCTATTAACGACTGCCATCCGGGGAAATAATCCCAATGATGCCGCTTCATACCTTTCACACATCGGCTATGAATTTTTAGCAGCGCACGAATACGACAGCGCACTTTCATGCTACTATAGATCCATCGGCTACTCAACTATAAAACGGGAACTTACTGCATCAACTTTCGAGTGCATGGGGGTTGCCTATAACAACAAAGGCTATTCAGACAGCACCCTGTTTTATTACAACAAGGCCCTGGCACTTTACAACGAAGCCCGCGATACTACACACATCGTTATTATAGAGACAAACCTGTCGCTGCTATACAAGAACCTGGGCTTGTACGAAAAATCATTGCAGCATGCCTTTCGCGCGCTCGCTATACTGGAAAACCAAAAGCCTGACCGTACGCTGGCATCGTGCTATAATACCATTGGCGCTGTATATGCCAAACTAAAAAATTATCAGGACGCTTTGAATTACTATAGAAAGGCACTGATCATACGGAAGCAAATTGACTACACCAAAGGTATAGGGCAGTCGTACAACAATATAGGCGAAGTATACATCAGCCTGCAACAATACGATAGTGCCTTACTGAATCTGTTGCGATCCGTAGATATAAAAAGGACAACAGGCGACCGGAATGGTGCAGGCACCACATTAAACCTGATTGGTGAAACATACCTGGCACTTAACAAAGTAAAGGAGGCCGAACCGTATCTCCAGGAATCGCTCGCGATAAAGAAAGAATCAGGAGAGCGACTCAATGAAGCTATAGCATTAAACAACCTGGCCAAATTAAAATTACTGACAAATGATCTGCACGCTGCCGAAGCATATATACTCCAGGCAGAAGAGCGCATTCACAAGGCAGGGGCACTGGACGAACTGCGAAAAAATATCGAACTTAAAATACAACTCTACAGAAGTCGCTCCGACTATAAAAAGGCATTACAGTTTGCCAACGAACTGATCATCGTAAAAGACAGTTTACTGGATCATGAAAAAGTAGAAAGTCTCCTCGCGATTCAAGCGCAGTATGAAACAGAAAAGAAGGAACAACAGATCAGCATTCTTGAACAGGACAAAGCCTTGCAGCGCGCTGAAATAAAAACCAAGCAGACCTGGATCCAGAGTCTTACCATTATTATTACCCTTACATCGGTTATCGCTGTATTGCTATACTATAGCTACCGGCAAAGCCAGCGTAATAAAAATAAAGTTGAAAATCTTTTGAAAGAACTGCACCACCGCGTTAAAAATAACCTGCAGGTACTTTCAAGTGTATTGAGTCTTCAGTCACGACACCTTACAGATGAGAATGCTATACAGGTGATCAAGAGCAGTGAAAGCCGTGTTAACACGATGGCGCTTATTCACAAAAAGCTATATGGCGATCAGGACAATCGCACCATCAACATGAAAGAGTATATACAGGAATTGGTAACGTACCTGATGCACACGTATGGTCTTTCGCAAAAGCTAACCTTTACATTGAACAGTAAAGATATATACCTGGATGTAGACAAGGCCATCCCCACCGGGCTGATACTGAATGAAATTGTGAGCAATGCGTTGAAGTACGCCTATACCGATCACTCGGCACCTTCCCTGCAAATAAGTATCACCACACCGCACACCAATGAACTGATGCTGCAGATTACCGACAACGGACCGGGTATATCGGAAGCGGCTCAACACGAAACGCCACAGTCTTTTGGACTGCGCATGGTAAAGACGTTAACCCGCGAGCTGAAGGGCAAGATCAGTGTACAATCTTATACCGGAACTACTTTCACGTTACAAATACCTGTTACCTGACCTATGGAAAAGATAAAAGTACTTATTGTTGAAGACAAGCTATTAATAGCAGAGGACATTGCATCACGCCTGGAGAAACACGCCATGGAAGTTGTTGCTATATGCAGCAGCGGAGAAGAAGCCATCGAAAAAGCAAAGAATAAAAATCCCGATCTGATCCTGATGGATATAGAGTTATCCGGGGCGATGGATGGTATATCTACGGCACAAACTATACTGCAACAACAGTCCGTTCCGGTAATTTACCTGAGCGACTACACCGACAAAAAAACATTAGACCGCGCCAAGAAAACACAACCCGCCAACTATTTAACCAAACCCTTCCACGAAGCAGATCTGATACGCGCCATTGACCTGGCCTTTAGCAATACCCGCAATACACCGGTCACCAGCAACCGATTGAGCAGGCCTATATTTCTGCGAACCGAAAGTCAGGTATATATTAAACTTGACCTGTCTGAAATTTTATACCTGGAGGCCGACCGGTCGTATTGCAAAGTAATTACGGAAACACGTACCTTCACATTATCCACCAGCATGAACAACGTGTACGAACAATTGAATCATGATGATTTTGTTAAAGTGCATCGCTCACACATTGTGAATGTAAGCCAGATTACTTCGCTCGATGGAAACGGTATCCGGATCGGAGAAACTGTAATACAGATGAGCAAGGAATACCGTGACGACCTGATGAGATTATTAAAGATCATCCGGTAACACAATTCTTATATATCCGCATCGCCCCTGGCATTGATAGCAACCGGAATATGAAAACCACAGCCTATACCTATGATGTATTCATATCGCACGCGGTAGAAGACAAAGAACCTATTGCCAACGAACTTTACAAAAAGCTTGTAGAGAAAGGACTGAATGTATGGTATTCTGGTAGAGATCTTAAAGTTGGCGATCGTCTGACGGAATCTATTCATATTAACCTTGATCAATGTCGGTTCGGAGTAACGATACTGAGTCCAACCTATATTTCGAAGATCTGGACACTGAATGAATTTTTCTTTTTCCTGAAGCGCGATGTCGATGGCGAGAAGACTGTATTACCGGTGTTGTATAACATTACTCCCGAAGAACTGGCGGCCCGGTTCACCCCCATGGCCAACATCGTGGCAATTCGCTCGGAACGAGGCGTTGATTTTGTTGCCGACAAATTATTTGAGGAGATACAAGCCCGACTCCATGCTGAAAAAATTACAGTCTGGAAAGCGATCACTTCGATGGTCAGAAAAAGATCTTTCATCATTCCGGCATTGACTATACTCGTTCTGGCTATACTATATTTCTCTTCAAGCTTTATAAGGTTCACTCCACCAGCAGACCTGGTTGAACAAACCATCCGGCAGCGGATTGAATTGCTGCAACAACAAGCTGATCACGACCTGCACACTATGCTCGAAACCGCGAATGGAAAAACAGCAGCAGCAGAAAAGATCAAAGACCTTTATTCCGCCTACATCAACACCAACTCATATTACCGAAACGAATATATACTGCAAACAGGCTATAGCGTGATCCGCGCCAGGCGAAATGTAGAGGCAGCGCTGGAAACAAATATCACCAACATCTCGCCTTTTAATTTATATACCTTCACATCGCCTCACATTTATAAGCTTGATTCAGCGCTGGAACGCGATCACCGCAGGGAAAGATACCTGTTCTACAACACCCAGCCCGTTACCTATCAGATAAAAAAAGCCGCCAATGAACAGGGAGAACATAAAGTAAGCGTGACCTATGCCAACCCCATGCGCATGGTATATACTACCCTCACATTTCCGATTTCCAACAAGGGCACCAAGTATCAGCAAATGGACATTACAGCATTGCGACCGGCAGAGACTTACACGTTTGCTCAGGAAAATGATGCCTGGATTTTAAAGGCTATTGAATAATGTAACGAGTACCAAAACCTGAATGTAAACTATATTCCCACAGTTTACATGATCCGGATCAAAATGCAAGCTGACATGCATCAGGACGATGTGGTTTGTTTAAATATATCTTTATATAAAACAAATCCAGCTATGATCGGGTCACTCACAACACAGCAAAGCGAATATATATTGCAATGTAACACCATAGGCAGAATTGGTTGTTACGCCAACAGCAAGGTACTGATTATACCTGTTACGTATGTCTTTAGTCAGAAGTATATTTACGGACATTCGTGGGAAGGAACGAAGATCAGCATGATGCGAAAAAATCCGCAGGTATGTTTCCAGGTTGATTCGATTGACAACCTCGCGAACTGGCGGAGTGTTGTTGCCTGGGGAAAATTTGAAGAACTGGAAACAGAAACAGCACAGAACCAGGTACTCCAATTGTTTCACGAACGCCTGTCGCCCTTAACGCTTGGAGAAACTGTAAACGTTTCGCGCGAATTTGCAGACCCGCCTCATACCGTTCATAAAAAGAAAAAACCGATACTATACCGCATTGTGCTTACGGAAATTACCGGCCGGTATGAAAAGCAAACGCTGTTATAGCAACAGTTTTAAATTCCGGAGAACAACGTAACGGTTTCCAGGTATTGAGGCTCTACAACATTCCATCCCAAGCGCTGGCGTATAGCCTGTGCGTACGCTTTGAGATTTGCGCCCTCACCATGAACAGTAAAGACAAGTTTAGGCTTCTCTTTAAAATGCTGCATCCATGCAAACAATTCCTCCCGATCGGCATGTCCTGATAATGACGATACATTTGCCACACGACATTTTACAGGCACCTGCTCGCCAAAGATTCTGATAAACGTTTTTCCATCCACCAGGTCTCTGCCGCGTGTACCTTCAGCCTGATAACCCGCTATCAATAATGTATCCTGTTCATTACGCAACCGGTGATAGAGATGATGCAGAATGCGTCCGCCCGTCATCATACCGCTGGACGATATGATGATTGCATTACTTTTGATTTCATTCAGTGTTTTAGAATGCTTTGAGTTTTTCACAAATACGAGCATATTCGTTTCCATCTCGCGCGCAAAAGCTGCATGATTGAAATTTACCTTGTGATAGTCCGGATGCCTATAGTATAGATAGGTAGCTGATATCGCCATCGGGCTATCGATATATACCGGTATATCCGGAATTTTATCTTCCTGCATCAGCCGATGTAAATAGTATAGCAATACTTGTGTTCGCCCTACGGCAAAAGCGGGAATCAGCAGTACGCCATGATTCGCCACCGTCTCATTTACAATACGCTCCAGGTCTTTGGCCGGATCATATACCGGGTTGTCTTTATTACCATAGGTTGATTCAATGAACAGAACGTCAGCTTCGGCCATAGCAGTTGGCGCGCGAAGTATAACATCGTTGCTGCGCCCCAGATCGCCCGAGAAAACAATTTTCTTTTGCTGCTTTTCTCCGGTGATAAATACCTCCGTAATAGCAGATCCCAAAAGGTGTCCTGCATCTGAAAAAACAATCGCGATGTTATTATTGATATTAATACGTTCGCTATACCGAAGCTTCTTTACCAATGGAAATACAGATTGTGCATCCTCTGTAGTATAAAGTGGTTCAGGCTTTTCATGGCGCGAGTATCCCTTTGAGCGGGCAAATGATGCCTCTTCTTCCTGAAGTTTAGCAGAGTCAAGCAGCATGATCTCCATCAGGTCGGCTGTAGGTTCGGTACAATAGATCGTACCCTTAAAGCCTTCCTTTACGAGTCGCGGTAAATATCCGGTGTGATCAATATGCGCATGACTGATAACAACTGCATGGATGGTAGACGCATCAACGGGAAACTCATCCCAGTTTCGAAGGCGAAGTTCTTTCAATCCCTGAAACAACCCACAATCAAACAACAGCCTGAACTTTCCTATACTCAATAAATAGCGTGAACCCGTTACCGTGCCTGTGCCTCCCAGAAATTTTACCTGAACATCCATGACTGAATTTTTCGTTAAGAATCCGAAAATAAAAAACTACAAAACCTGACAAAAATCATTTTTACCGGTGACCGATCTCAAAAGATACGCACTATCTGCTAAATACTTTTGGTATACGAACGAAGCAGATCAACGGCAAGGCTACTGCACACCAGTAATTGAACCTGTAGTTTCAAATCTAACCCTTAAAGCAATACAGATATGAAAAAGATTCTTGTTCCCTGCGATTTCTCCAGTACTGCGGTTAATGCATTCCGCTTTGCGCTAGATGTAGCGGCACAGTCAAAAGGTACTGTTCATTTACTGCATGTCGTGGAGTTACCCGTGCTTCACGATTCTATCATTATGCCGGTGCTTTCATTTGAACAACAATTGCTGGATGAACTGAAAGCGAAAGCTGAAAACGGATTCAGCAAACTCCTCAGCAAGTATAACAAAACTGATACTATTGATATAGCGATGAAGGTAGAATTCGGAGTGCCTTCCAAAGTCATTCAGAACTATGTAAAAGATCATGGTATTGACAGCATCATTATGGGCTCGCACGGGGCGAGTGGTGTAAAAGAATTTTTCATTGGTTCTACGGCAGAAAAGATCGTGCGGCATGCAAGTGTACCAGTACTCGTATTGAAAGACTATTATAAAGGCCCTGTGAAGAGCATTGTATTTCCGCATACGCTCGATATCGAAAATGAAGAAGACCTGGTAGCAAAAGTAAAAGCAGTGCAGAATTTCTTCAAAGCAAAACTGCATATTGTATGGATCAATACACCACTGAACTTTACAACGGACTCGATAAGCGTTGAGCGTCTAACCAATTTTGCCAAACGGTATAATCTGAAAGATTATACTATAAATATCTACAATCATCTTGAACTGGAAGAAGGCATACTTGAATTCAGTAATAGTGTGAAAGGACAGATGATCGCCATGGGTACGCACGGTCGTACCGGACTGGATCGCCTGATCTCCGGAAGTCTTACTGAGTCTGTTGTGAATCATTCCCGGAAATTGATCTGGTCGTATGTAATGAAAGAAGAACTTGTTGAAGCATGATGACGGATACCGAAGTGGCTCCCGAAGTGGGCGTTGAATTAAAATGTTTTCATTGCGGACAAACCTGTGAAGAAACGCTGTGGCTGGATGATAAAGCATTCTGCTGCTACGGGTGTAAAACTGTATATGAAATTCTGAACAGCAATAACCTGTGTCAGTATTACGACCTGGATAAAAACCCGGGCATACAGTTGAAAAACAAAAGCGATGAAACATATGCTTATCTCAACGAAAAAGATATTCGTAAAAAAATTCTCGATTTTGATTCGGATACTTTTGCCAAGGTAAATTTCTTTGTGCCGGCTATACACTGCGTATCGTGTATATGGCTGCTTGAAAATTTACACAAGATTGAGCCGGGTATTCTTCATTCGGAAGTACACTTCACCAAGAAAACAGTCAGCGTAGATTTCAATCCGCAGCTGGTAAAGCTTAGCACAGTGGCACAACTGCTGGCTTCTGTCGGATATATACCTAAGGTAACTCTGGAAGATCAAATAGCAGAGAAACCAAAAACAGACCGCTCGCTGGTAATGAAATTATCGCTTGCCGGTTTCTGTTTTGGTAACATCATGCTGTTTAGTTTCCCGGAGTATCTCGGCATTGACCATTCGGAAAAAGAGCTCATGCGTATCTTTTCATGGCTTAATCTCGCATTAGCTATACCTGTGTTTTTCTATAGCGGTTTCGACTATATAACTTCTGCATTAAAAAGCTTCAAACAAAAACAGATAAACATTGATGTACCGATAGCAGCAGGGCTCATTGCTTTATTTGTACGGAGCAGTTACGATATTATTACAGCAACCGGTGCTGGCTATCTCGATTCATTTACCGGTCTGGTTTTCTTTTTACTCATTGGCAGATGGTTTCAGAATAAAACGTATGAAAGTCTTGCCTTCGATCGTGACTTCACAGCCTACTTTCCATTAGCAGTTAACAAGCTTGAAGAAGGTGAATGGAAACCGGTTGTAATCTATAAACTAAAGAGAGGCGATCAGATTCGCATTCGGAACATGGAAATCATTCCGGCCGATAGTAAGTTACTTGATGCCTTCGCCTATATCGATTATAGTTTTGTTACAGGCGAGTCAAAACCAGTTAAAGCGTTACAGGGAGATATAGTATATGCCGGTGGTCGTCTTATCGGCACTCCCGTAACCCTTGCTGTTGAAAAACAAACTTCGCAGAGTCACCTGACCAGTTTGTGGAATAACGATGCATTCAGAAAGATAGAAGAAAGCAAATACCAAAAAATTATAGACAGAGCGGCCCGCAGATTTACCTGGATCGTACTCGGCATTGCTTTCATCACCGCTATATATTGGCAAATTACAGAACCATCATCGATGTGGCTGGTGCTCACTTCGGTGTTAATGGTGGCCTGTCCGTGTGCACTCGCACTCGCAGCACCATTTACATTAGGCAGTATGCTGCGCGTGTTGGGTAAAAAACAACTGTATCTGAAAAATGCAGACGTGATTGAACGCATGGCAACGATCGATGCCATTGTATTCGATAAGACCGGCACCATTACACATGGCGATGAACCGAATATTTCATTTACAGGTGAGCTGCACGAAGATGATCCGGGCAGAATTAAACTGCTCACCAGTTATTCTACGCACCCGTTAAGCATACTTATCACCAAACATCTGAAATATACTTCGAAAGAAGTCGTTCAGGATTTTAAGGAGCTACCAGGACAAGGTATATATGCCACCATCGATGGCAAGCTATACAAAATCGGATCAGCTACATTTACGGGTTTTCGCTATAAAATTAACCAGGAAGCTTCGCATGTATTCATAGCAATTGACAATGACGTAAAGGGATACTTTGTTATCAAGACATCGGTTCGTAAAAATATGAAGGGTATGCTTCAGCGACTGGCGGGTAAATGTACAGCGCTGCTAAGTGGTGATAACGAAACGGATAAGGCGCAGATGAAAAAACTTTTTCCGGCATCCACTGAAATGCTTTTCAATCAAAGTCCACAGGATAAACTTGATTATATAGCAGCCCTGCAACAGCAAGGTAAAAAAGTAATGATGATCGGTGACGGACTGAACGATGCCGGTGCATTGAGGCAAAGCGATGTTGGCCTTGCCATTACCGATGACACGGGAGTATTTACACCGGCATGCGATGGTATACTATATGGTGCACACATTACGCAACTCCCCAGAATACTGAGGTTTGCAAAAGCATCATCTTTTATACTCAAAACGGGTTTTGCAATTTCCTTCTTCTACAATGCCATTGCACTTTCGTTTGCTGTTACAGGACATTTAACGCCACTGGTTGCTGCCATCATTATGCCGATCAGCAGCATCAGCGTAGTAGGCTTCAGTACACTCGCAGTAAAAATTGCAGCATCGCGCATCAAATTATAGACTATGGGAATCATCACGTTATTAATTACCATCAGTGTTACCATTGCCATTATCTTTCTGGCAGTTTTCTACTGGAATATGAAGAACGGACAGTATGACGATACGTATACCCCCTCCGTTAGAATGTTGTTTGACGACAAACCGGCATCTGCTTCAGCAGAAAAAGACGCTGCGGCAAAACCTGACAAAAATCAGGCGCGTGCTTGATTCGGGTCATTCTGAAAACCTTCCCAATGAAGCTACTTTGGAATATGACTTCATATCCATCACAAGCTGCCTTATTAAAAAAGTATGACGTACCAACACCACGTTATACCAGTTACCCAACCGTTCCCTATTGGGACACGCAATCTTTCACAACGGAAAAATGGGCAAAAGCCCTGCGAAAAACGTTTCATGAGACCAATGCAGAGAAAGGGATTAGTATATATATCCATCTGCCGTTCTGCGAAAGCCTCTGCACCTACTGCGCTTGTTCGACACGCATCACCAAAAATCACAAGATCGAAATTCCCTATATACAGGCGCTGCTGAAAGAGTGGGATCACTATAAATATATACTTCGCGAAAAACCAGTTGTACGCGAGTTGCATTTGGGAGGCGGAACTCCCACATTTTTCAGTCCGGAAAATTTGCGCTGGCTTATTACATACTTATTGGAAGATGTAGAATTGCACAATGATTTTGAAATGAGCTTCGAAGGACATCCGAACAACACAACGTACGAACACTTGCAGACACTGCACGAACTCGGTGCAACGCGCGTAAGCTTTGGCGTGCAAGACCTGGATGAAAAAGTCCAGCGCACCATTCATCGCATACAGCCATTTGAAAACCTGCAACGGGTAACAGAACAGGCGCGCGCTATAGGATATGAATCGGTAAGCTTCGACCTTATTTATGGCCTGCCGTTTCAAACACCTTTTACCGTTTCTGATACAATTGAAAAAGTATTGACACTAAAACCGGATCGCATTTCTTTTTACAGCTATGCGCATGTGCCGTGGCTACGACCGGGACAACGTAATTATGAAACCGCAGATCTACCTTCGCACGCCCTGAAAAGACACCTGTACGAAATAGGAAGACATCTGTTACGCAAAGCCGATTATGCAGATGTTGGCATGGATCATTTCGCCTTGCGACAAGACTCCTTGTTCAAATCCTATATATCCGGCAAGTTGCATCGTAATTTTATGGGCTATACTACCACCAACACAGAGCTGCTGATCGGTCTTGGAGCTTCCGCCATAAGCGATGCCAAGTATGCATACGGACAGAATGAAAAAAAGGTAGAGGAGTATATTGGCGCCATACAACACAGCGGATCGGCTACCATGAAAGGACACATTCATAGCGAAGAAGATATACTGGTAAAGCAATGCATTCTACAGATCAGTTGCCAGGGAGAACTAAGTCGTGAACTGATGATGCAGGTTACGGATGCCAACATTCTCAATCAATTGACAGAGATGGAAAAAGAAGGAATTCTCTTTCTCTATGAAGAAGGCGGATTAAAAGTTACAACAGCGGGCGAACCGTTCATTCGTAATATCTGTCGCGTTTTCGATAAGCGAATGGATGAACAGGATAACAACCAAGTCCTATTCAGCAAAGCGATATAACGTAACTCAATATAACCTAAACAGCGCATGACCCTTGCCCAGGCAAGGGTTATTTTTTGCATATATATACCGTTCGCATACATCCTGACAAAAATCAGGTCTCCTGATAACAACAGTCATCTTCCGGACATTATACCACATCTACTTTTATTGCCAGAATATTTGAGACAAAACGCTGAGCAAAGTTTATGGAAGTAGAAAAATTCAGTTATGACAACAAGATCGTAAAAGCGTTCATGATCGCTACGGTCGTGTTCGGATTAGTAGGTATGTTGGTTGGTCTTACTGCGGCCATTCAGCTGGTATACCCGATCTTTAATTTCGACACGCAGTATACAACCTTCGGGCGCATTCGTCCCCTGCATACAAATGCTATCATCTTCGCCTTTGTAGGCAACGCGATGTTTGCAGGTGTATATTACTCGATGCAGCGCCTCTTAAAGACACGTATGTTCAGCGATAAACTGAGCTGGATACATTTCTGGGGCTGGCAACTTATTATTCTCGCGGCAGCCATCACGCTTCCGCTGGGCATGACTACTTCCAAAGAATATGCAGAGCTTGAGTGGCCTATCGATATAGCGATCACCGTCATCTGGGTTGTGTTCGGCTGGAACATGATCGGCACCATCATCAAACGCAGAGAGCGTCACATGTATGTTGCCATCTGGTTTTACATTGCTACGTTTGTAACAGTAGCGGTACTGCACGTTGTAAACTCATTTGAGATGCCCGTTACGTTCTTCAAAAGTTACTCCTGGTATGCAGGTGTACAGGATGCGCTGGTACAGTGGTGGTATGGACACAATGCAGTCGCATTTTTTCTTACCACTCCGTTTCTCGGCTTAATGTATTACTTCTTACCGAAGGCTGCGAATCGCCCGGTATACTCGTATCGCTTATCAATCATTCACTTCTGGTCATTGATCTTCATCTATATATGGGCAGGTCCGCACCACTTGCTTTATACATCACTGCCTGACTGGGCACAATCATTAGGAACAGTTTTCTCCATCATGCTCATCGCTCCGTCATGGGGTGGTATGCTCAATGGTTTAATGACACTGCGTGGTGCGTGGGACCGTGTTCGTGAAGATCCTGTTTTAAAATTCATGGTGGTTGCTATTACTGCTTATGGTATGGCTACGCTGGAAGGACCGCTATTGTCGCTGAAAAATGTAAATGCTATAGCACACTTTACCGACTGGATTGTAGCACACGTACACGTAGGTGGTTTAGGATGGAATGGTTTCCTCACGTTCGCCATGCTCTACTGGATAACGCCACGCATGTGGAATACAAAATTATACTCTACCAAACTTGCTAATGTACACTTCTGGCTGGGTACACTCGGTATAATTTTCTATGCACTGCCGATGTATGTATCCGGTGTTGTACAGAGTCTGATGTGGAAAGAATTTAACCCGGAAGGCTTCCTGGTATATAAGAACTTCCTGGAGACAACGGTACAGATACTGCCGCTCCATGGACTGCGCGCGATCGGTGGTGCCCTATATCTCACTGGTGCCATCATCATGACCTACAACCTGGTGAAGACTGCTTTCGCAGGAAGTTTCCTGGCCAACGAAGATGCTGAAGCTGCACCGCTTGCCAAAGTATATATTCAGAAAACCGGTGGCTGGCACAACCGCCTGCTGGAACACAAACCTGTATTGTTCACAGTATTGACAGTAGTAGCAATTCTGATCGGCGGTGCGATTGAAATGATACCAACGTTCCTTGTGAAGTCTAACGTACCAACCATTACCAGTGTGAAACCCTATACTCCATTGGAATTACATGGTCGTGATATATATATCCGCGAAGGTTGCGTGAACTGTCACACCCAAATGGTTCGTCCATTCCGCTCCGAAACAGAACGCTACGGTGAATATTCGAAAGCAGGAGAATTTGTATATGATCACCCGTTCCTATGGGGATCAAAACGTACCGGTCCGGACTTGCATCGTGTCGGATCTAAATATTCCAACAGTTGGCACTATAACCACATGCTTGCTCCCGATGCTGTCTCAACAGGTTCCATCATGCCGGCCTATCCATGGTTATTCGAGCAAGTGATTGACAAAGCTGAGACACGTGGAAAAATAACAGCGCTTCGAACCATCGGTGTTCCGTATGAAGAAGGGTATGAAGACAACGCGAACAGCGATCTTGAAAAACAGGCCGGTGAAATAACCGGTACATTAAAAGCAGATGGTATAGAAGTAGCAGACGATGCTGAGATCATCGCGCTGATCGCCTACCTGCAACGACTGGGTACAGATATAAAAGCAGAGAAAACAGCACAGTCAGAATAAAAATCAGGAACTGAGAAGTTCAACTTTAAAAAGTAAAGCCATGTATAAAAACGTCCTTCAAAGTATAGAGAACATCGCGATCTGGCCGGTAATCTCCTTCGTCATATTCTTCGCATTTTTCCTTTGCCTGCTCTTGTGGGTATTTACTACCGATAAAGAGATCATAAACAAAATGAAAGCATTGCCTATGGAAGATGCTACCGCTGAAAATGAAAATACAACTCGTAAACAGTAAGACCATGAAAAAAGCAGTGTTGTTTATTGTATTCATGATCTGTACCGCCAGCGCATTTGCACAGGAAGCGCAGGCCGCAAAAACTTTCTGGGATGATCCGATTAACGACCCGATGTTTCCTATATACCTGGTAACAGGCTTCATTCTACTGGTCATTGTACTCGTAGGTATTGTAGCGCTATACCTGGTGAAAGTGGTGAACATGCTGATAACCGAAACCGATAAAGCGAAGGCCGCCAAACTTGGCATTCCGTATATAGCCAAGCCATCGTTGTGGAACCGGTTCGCGCAGAAGATGAATGCTTCTGTACCGGTGGAAGCTGAAAAGGACATTGAGCTTCACCATGACTACGATGGCATAAAAGAACTCGACAACCATTTACCGCCCTGGTGGAAATGGCTTTTCTATGGAACAATTGCTTTTTCAGTAGTATATATAGCTATATATCACTTCTCGGATATACTTCCTTTACAGGACCAGGAGTATCAGCAGGAAGTTGCTGTTGCTGAAGAACTGGCCCGTAAACTGAAAGCAGCACAACCGCAGGAAGAGATTGATGAGAGTACACTCGCATATAGCAACGACCAGGTGCTGATCGAAAAAGGAAAGCTTGTGTTCGATGGCAACAATTGTGGCGCGTGTCACCGGAACGATGGTGGTGGAAATACGATTGGCCCTAACCTCACCGATGAATACTGGTTACACGGTGGTGACATCAAACAAGTATTCGGCACCATCAAGAATGGTGTTGTCGAAAAAGGTATGCCTGCCTGGGGTAAATCCATGAGTCCGCAGGATGTACGAAATGTAGCATTCTTCATTATGAGTCTGCAGGGAAGCAATCCTGCCAACGCAAAAGCTCCGCAGGGAGAATTATTCAAGGCTACAGCACCGGCTCCGACCGCAGTATCTGACAGTACAAATGCACAGGCTTCGCTGTAAATCTAAAGTGGGCTGATATAGCGACTGAAATATAGTATACGGGAAATTCTTTTTGACAAGCAGCATGGAAGGGAGTATAAAAATCGATATCCGAAAAGAACGACTGGCGAAGAGCGAAGCTGCCCGGCAAGGCATTGAAACAGAAGAAGAGTTTCGCGACAGCATCGCTACGGTGGATGAGAAAGGTAAACGCATCTGGATCTATCCGAAGAAACCCTCCGGACGTTATCACAACTGGCGTATAGCCGTTACCGTTGTATTGCTCACGATTTTGATGGGAGGACCATTCCTGAAAATCAACGGCCAGCCCTTCCTGTTGCTAAATGTATTCGAACGGAAATTTGTTATTCTTGGACAAGCCTTCTGGCCACAGGATTTCTTCCTGCTGGCCGTTGTGCTGATTATATTTTTTGTATTCATTATTCTATTCACCGTTGTATTTGGTCGCGTATGGTGCGGCTGGATGTGCCCGCAGACGTTGTTCATGGAAATGGTTTTCCGAAAGATTGAATATTTGATTGAAGGTGATGCTGCTGCACAGCGCAGGTTAAATAAAGATCCGTGGACAGCCGCTAAAATTTTCAAGAAGACTTCGAAGCACATCATCTTTCTTGCTATATCATTACTCATCGCACATACCGTGATGGCCTATATGATCGGCATTGAACAAACGCAGGCAATCGTTAGTCAATCACCGGCAGAAAATATAGCAGGCTTTATCGGGCTGATGGCCTTCACCGCAATCTTCTATGGTATATATGCCAAGTTTCGCGAGCAGGCATGTATAGCAGTATGTCCTTACGGAAGATTACAGGGAGTTTTACTGACGCGCGAATCAATTGTAGTAGCGTACGACTGGCTGCGCGGTGAGCCCCGTGGTCATTTGAAAAAGAATGCGGCACCGGCTGCAAATACAGGCGACTGTATTGATTGTAAACTTTGTGTACACGTATGTCCTACCGGTATAGATATACGCAACGGAACACAAATGGAATGTGTAAACTGTACGGCATGTATCGATGCCTGCGATGATGTGATGCTGAAGATCGGCAAACCGAAAGGACTGATCCGCTACGCATCTTACAATTCTATTAAAGACGGCATTTCAAAAATCATTACAGGGAAAGTTATAGCATACTCACTCGTACTGGTTGCTTTAATGGCCATACTCGGAGCTGCACTGATCACACGATCAGACGTTGAGACTACTGTGTTAAAAGTACCGGGTACACTTTATCAGCGTGAGCCTGGCTTTATCACCAACCTGTATAACATAGAGTTTGTGAACAAAACGTTTGACGAAATGGCTATCGAGATAAAAGTGGAGTCACCGGCAGCGGCACAGATCCATAAGGTAGATGGCAAAGCTATCGTAATACCATCCGAAGGTTTTACCAAGAGTGTATACTTCATACGTATACCGGAAGAAGCTGTGACCAATGCTCGTACGGTAGTGAAGCTGGGTATATATCACAACGGCAACAGGCTAGAAACGGTTAACGCTAAGTTTATTGGTCCGGTAAGTAAAGCTTCGGACGCGAAACGAAAATAACGCGATCACTCTATATAGCGTAAAGGGAACTATAAAAAACTCAGAATATGAACTTCGGAAAATGGATTGTTGTAGCCTTCATACTGTTCGCAGCTTTTATTGCAACATTGGTTACAGTTTGTGTTCGGCAGGATGTAAGCCTTGTCTCAAAAGATTACTATAAAGAAGAGCTTGGCTACCAGGATCAGATACATCGCCTGAACAATACGGCTGCACTCGCAGAGAAACCTGTTATAAAGATAACAGACCATGCGTTACAAGTAGAGTTTACCCAGTTCGCTCAAGTTGAAACCGGAGAACTGAAATTATTCTGTCCTTCCAATGCAAAGATGGATCGCATATTTACCGTGGCAGCGTCCGATGAGACAACGCGTACATTTGAAATTAACAACCTGCAGAAAGGTATGTATCGCGCCAAACTGTTCTGGAAGATGAATGGCAAAGAATTTTACCAGGAAGAAATAATCTATATATAGTTTATGATTATTACCGCATTGATTATGGGTTTTGCCGGCAGCCTGCATTGCGTAGGCATGTGCAGTCCGTTGGCGATGATGGTTAGTAACCTCAATCCTGCTGCAACATTAAACCGCTTCGTTTACAACCTCGGCCGAATACTAACATATGGTCTGCTAGGTGCCATCGTAGGCGGTGCAGGGTGGGCATTACCACTATCCGGATTTCAAAATATACTTTCGCTTGCACTGGGCATGTCATTAGTACTATTTGCTGTGCTAGGTATAACGAACCTGCGCATTCCTGTAATCACCCCTGCCATACAGAAATCAACAAGCTTATTAAAAGCTGCTTTTGGAAAATTTCTGCAACAAAAAAACTATATATCCATTTTTATACTGGGATCTCTGAATGGTCTTCTCCCTTGCGGCCTTACATTTCTCGCACTTACGTATTGTTTAACGCTCGGCAGTGTTAGCCAGAGTTTTTACTTTATGTTGCTGTTTGGTGCCGGTACTCTTCCCGTTATGCTGGGGCTCACCACTATATTTCAGTACCTGGTAAAACGATTTAATCTCAGCTTTCGCAAAGTAACTACTACGATGCTTTTCCTTTCAGGTTGTTTATTGATCGCGCGGGTATTTATACCACATAGCCATGACGCACATCACGTAAACACTGAACACACCACAACTGCAGAGATTACCATCTGTCGCTAAGCTTATACCGGAATTCTTTTTTCAAGTTTGAAAACTTGAAACTATACAGGCACAAGCTCCAAAACTTGCGCCAGTTTTCTTACTTCTGGCTTCTCACTCCTAACGCGCTACATTCCACCGAACAACTTTCTCAAGTTTTGCCGGATGCGTAATTTTTATCTTACCACTTTCAATCTCGATAATACCTTCTTCTTTAAAATCAGAAAGCACGCGGATCACAGATTCAGAAGCAGTGCCCACCATCTTGGCAAGGTCTTCACGCGAAATCGCGATCACAGCTTTATCATCTTTCAATGATGCTGACTTTAACAACGCATCGGCTGTACGCTGGCGCACGGAATTATAGGCAAGGCTGAGAAGCTGGCGCTCGCGTTCCGCTACTTTCTTACAGAGTAAATTAATAAAGCTCGCGGAAACATCGGGGTGACTTTGAATCATCAACATAAAATCATGTCGCGGAACAGAGATCAATTCAGAATCCTGCAACGCTACGGCTGACTCTTTATAGTTCTCGTTCTCCAGTACAGGTTCAAAGCCAAAGAAATCATTCGCGGCATATAGGTTTGTGATAAACTCTTTTCCATCGGGGTGCGACTTGAATGTTTTTACGTTGCCCGATTTAACAAAGTATACATGCAGCGGCATATCGCCCTCTGAAAAAATCTCGGCTTTCTTTTTATACTGCTTTACCTTCTTGTCCTTTCCAAGATCTTTCAGGTTCAGAAACTTCTGTGCATCCTTGATAAAGTTATCGAGACCTTCCGGTGTAGACTCGTAATGCTTTTGCTGCATCGAGCTTTTACGTAGTCGTGTCTCAATAGCATTGAGCAGGTCGGTATCATCAAATGGTTTGGTCAGGTAATCATCGGCTCCCAGATTCATCCCTTTCCGTACATCAGTCTTTTCAGTTTTAGCGGTGAGGAATATAAACGGAATGCTCGCAGTATTTTCATTCTTGCTCAGAATGTGCAGTACACCATAGCCATCCAGTTCGGGCATCATAATATCACAGATGATCAGGTCCGGGCGGTCACGTTGTGCCAGCTCAACACCGATCTTTCCATTCTCTGC
The DNA here is from genome assembly GCA_002432545.1 of Flammeovirgaceae bacterium UBA5867. Lineage (GTDB taxonomy): Bacteria > Bacteroidota > Bacteroidia > Cytophagales > Cyclobacteriaceae > Ohtaekwangia. The sequence continues at coordinate 54,757 of DJFR01000157.1, forward strand.
CGTGATCACGTTATAATTTGCCAGGCTTAATATTTCACTGGTGTTCTCTCTGATCTCAGCATTGTCTTCTATCAAGAGTATCTTTTTCATAACTTGAAAATTGCTTTATTATATCGGAACAGTTACTGTAAATATACTTCCCTTCCCTGAATTACTTTGAAATGTAATGATACCTCCCAGCAGTTCTGCATACCGTTTCACGATGTTCAGCCCCAAACCCGTTCCCTGCACATTACCGGAATTGCTGGCTCGAAAAAATCTGTCGAACAAATGTTTCTGATCTTCTTCGGGTATACCAATTCCTTCATCCTGTACACTGAGAATAAACGCACCGTTTCGTTTTTCAAACTTCAGCAAAATAGTTTTCTGCTCCGGTGAATATTTACTGGCATTCGAGATCAGGTTAAAAAGTATATTCCGCAGTATCCGTGCGTCAGAGTATATTTCTGTTTCTGAATCAAATTCAACCGCCAGTTGCTGACCTTGCTTCAGTAAGGGGCTCATTTCTTCCCGTATACTATCAATAAAGTCTCTCAATTTCAACGAGTCCTTGTTGATATCGATAACCCCTTCCTCCAGTTTGCCAAGTGAAAGAAAATCATTCAGTATAGATGTCAAGTGATTGACGGAAGATTTTATTCGCTGAACGTGCTTATCAACTTTATCTTTCTCGCCACGCTCGTTATACTGGTTGATGAGTGAAGCCGAACTTAACACCGCGCTCAATGGTGTCCTGAATTCATGCGAAGCAATGGACACAAATTTTGTTTTCAGTTCGTTGAGCTCGCGTTCTTTTTCCAGGGCACCACGCGCTTCTTCTTCAGCCCGTTTACGTTCGGTCACTTCGTTCTCAAGCTTCTGAATAGTTTTATGCAGCGCTTCCGTCCGCGACTGTACTTTTTTCTCCAGCTCGGCTGCATATATAATGAGTTGTTCTTCACTTCGCTTGAGGGCATCTTCAGCTTTCTTGCGCTGCGATATATCACTAATGAATGCCATCACCAGCAACTTACCCTGCACCTTGGTATAGCTCAGGCTGATCTCCACCGGAAATTCTACACCATTTTTTCGAAGTGCTGTAAGATCACGGCCAAAGCCCATCCTTCTTGGCTCAGGATGCTCGTTGAATCCCTTCCGGAAGTTGACATGCCTTCCGCGAAATCGTTCGGGCAGTAAATTTTCAAGCATTACCCCCGTCAATTCATTTTTATCATAGCCAAATATCTGCTCCCCTATAGGATTCGCTATAACAATTTTACCGGATTCATCAACCATTAATATACCCTCCGACATACTTTGAAATATCTCGCGGAAGGCATCATCGGTTACTAAAGACAAAGGCGCGCTCACATCCATAAAATTGCAAAGTTATATTCGTTCAAATCCTGACAAAAATCATATTTCACGTTGATCAAAATTGCGTTTTTAGCTTTAAAATACCTATACGTTTGTAACGTGAAAGAGATTTTAATGCCCGATGTTATGGCAAAAACAATACTGTGTACCATTAATTTACCGGAATCGTCCAGGCAGGCGGTGCAATGGGCTGTAACCATGGCGCAACAGCTTGAAGCACACCTTACGATACTATATACATACCGGCTTATCCAGTCGCAGTCCGGTGAAATTGTGAACCTCAAGAAACGAATTGAACAGGAAGCGAGCAAACAATTTCATGATATTGAAAAAGATTTACTAATCGGCAAAGGAATAACGTACGACTTCCGGACTGAGGTTGGATTTGTTTCCGACCGCATCGAAGATCATGCAAAAAAGAATAATCTTAATTTCCTGGTGATTGATAAAAACATAAGTACAAACAGCAAGGAAACCTTTGAAGAACTGATGGAACATGTACAGGTTCCTACGCTCGTTATACCATAATTTTTAACTATAGTTTCGCTCCCGGCATCTTTCAGATTCTTGTTCACGGTGCTAGATAAAAAAAAGGGATATACTTTGTATGTCCCTTTTGCTTTTACTAAAATTTCTTTGCTAACAACTACACAACGGCCGGGCTAAGCAAACCGAGGGTATTGAGTTGCCGGAGGAATAATCGCTGTGCGTGGGTATCATCTTTAATGTGATAGCGTGCACCTATATATTTAACAATCTTTCCATTTTCTATCACGGGTACAATAGTAGCATCTACCCAGTAATGTGTACCATCTTTCTTTTTGTTTTTAATGATACCCTGAAATGGCTGTCCTCGTTTCAGCATCTTCCACATACGTTCAAAAATTTCGGAAGGCATATCCGGATGACGCACAAAATTATGTCCCTGTCCGATCAGTTCCTCGGCACTATATTGAGACACTTCGCAGAATCTTTCATTTACAAAGGTAATCGTGCCGTAAAGATCGGACTCCGAGAGTATGGTAGTAAGCCCCAGAACTTTCTCACGTGCTTCCAGTTGATTTTTAACATGAACGTTCTCGCCCAGTTGCCGCATCATTTGCTCCTGTACAGACTGCAGCTCCTCCAGGTTCTGACGCATCTCCTCTTCCTGCGAACGCAGCTCTTCCATATGTACTTGCGATTCTTCCAGCAGGCGTTTTATATCCTGGTTGCTTCGCGTAGCCAATACAACCGATGCAAAAGCTTCGGCTACCTTTTCAAGAAAGTTGATCTGATAGTCCTCCAGTCGGTGAAACGATGCCACTTCAAGAACACCCGTTACTACGTTATTATGCTTTACGGGCACTATCGCGATGCAACTCGGATTGGCCATGCCCAGGCCCGAAGTAATTTTGATATAGTCCTGCGGCACACTATACAGAATAACCGTTTCCTTTTCCAGGAAGCACTGTCCTACAAGTCCCTGCCCTACACCAATGGATTGTGAAACGAATTTCTTGCGATCAAATGCATAGCATGCTTTCAGATCGAGTATATCTTCGTTGTGATCATTCAGAATATAAACTGATCCCTGGTTACACGACAGGTACTTCACAATATACCGGATCACTTCTTCAGATAGCTTATCAATATTACTGACCGTGCGCAGCAACGTACCAAAGGAAGCAAGCCCGTGATTTTCCCATGCTCTGCGCTCTTCCGCACTTTTTCCTTCCAGCAACTTATCTCGAAAATGTTCGAGCTGTCCGGCTACCGTTCTGTTCTCAAAGTCAACCGACACCGAAGCTGTATAATTTCCATTTTCCAGTTCCGCTATATATCGTTCCAGCATAATAAACTGATCTTTCTCACGCTGAAGCTGCTGCTCGATCTTAAGTTCGCGTTCGCCAATCATTTTACCCATGCTATAAAACAGCGTGGTTAGAAAAAATGGTGATGTAAGAATGATCCAATGCGTGGGGTTCGAAGTATACAAAACTTCTATACTTTCTAACGCAAACCGAAGGTCCTTGGCAAAAAGGTCTACAGCCATCGCAATTACAATCAGTGCTGCCCCCAGAAATGCTCCCAGGTAAGCCATTCGATACTTGAAAGTATGTGTGTTTAAGGAAAGAAAGTTATACGTACTATACGTATTCGAAAAAGATTCCATAGTATATATAGTCTGAATTAAGAATAGTTATTCAGCAATAACAGGTTGTCTATACACAGTGGGGTTGTTCAGGAATTGCGACAGCCTTTATGACGACAAGGTGGGAATCTCACCTCTCGTAAAACATGATAAAAATCAGGTAAAATATTTTTCGCAGACGATTTATAACAGGTTTGACACAAAAATACTACTTCACATCGTCTGGCAGCGCAAAAGCTATATAAGCATCGCCCGATTGTGTTTTCAGTTTTCCACCGCCACAGGCTATCACTACATATTGTCTGCCGTTTACTGCGTATACCGCAGGCGTTGCAAAACCGGGCACAGGTAGTTTTGCTTCCCACAAAAGTTTGCCATTGCGTTTATTGAAGGCCCTGATCTTTCCGTCTTGTGTGGCCGCTATAAATAAAACACCTCCGGCTGTTACTACCGGCCCTCCATAGTTCTCGGTTCCGGTGGGTGTTGCTGCCTGCGGAAATGCCGGATGCTCACCGAACGGAATTCGCCACACGATCCCGCCTGAATTAAGATCAACAGCGTTCAATGTTCCCCACGGTGGTTTTATAGCGGGGTATCCTTCTTTACTCACAAACTTGTTATAGCCTGTAATGCGATACGGTATAGCACGCAGATCAACGGATGAATCCTGTGGTATATATTTCTTTTTCCGAAGTGATTTTATATCCAATACAAAAGATGCAATAGCTTCACGCTCCTGCTCCGACAGGTGTTTAAAAGCAGGCATCATTCTTCGGCCGGTCGCGACAAAATCAACAAATTGCAGCGCGGTATATTTTTCTTGCATATCCGTGAGTGCCGGGTAATTACCGCCACCCTCGCGATTAACACCGTGGCAGCTGCTGCAATGGTTTAAATATAGTCGCTTGCCCGCTATAGCATACGTTTCTTTTGCAGTATTACTCTGCTCTACATCTGCTATCGTTATTACCCACGGTATTTCATTGGCATTTACATAGAGTATACCAGTAGTCGGATCGACTGACGGCCCGCCCCATTCGGCACCACCATCCAGTCCCGGAAAGAATATACTTCCTTCCCGCGAAGGCGGAGTAAACATATGTCCTTTCTGATAGCGGTTAAACTGATTGCGTATATCTTCAAAAGACTCGGCAGGCAACAGGTTATTAAGATCAGCTTCGGTAAACGACTGCCGCATAAAAGGCTCCGGTTTGGCGGGTAGGGGTTGCGTTGGCGATATCTTTTCGCCTGCTATAGCCGAAGGCGGAACAGGTTCTTCTTTTATATCAAACAACGGCTTGCCGGTTTCACGTTCGAATACGTAGATGAAACCAGTCTTCGTAGGCTGCGCTATAGCATCAATCTTTTTACCTTCGTGTGTAACGGTTACCAATGCCGGTGGCGTAGGTATATCACGATCCCATATATCGTGATGTAAATATTGAAAATGCCAGATGCGCTTACCGGTCGCAGCATCTAACGCCAGTATACAATTTGCAAAAAGATTATTGCCTTTACGATTGCCTCCGTAAAAATCAAAAGAAGCAGAACCGGTAGGTGCAAAGAGAATTCCGCGTTGCTCATCGAGTGTAAAGCCGGCCCATGCATTGGCACCACCGGTAAATTTCCAGGCTTCGGTATTTTCCCACGTATCGTAACCATATTCACCAGGTTGTGGTATAGTATGAAAGATCCACTTCTGTTCACCAGTTCGTACATCGTATGCACGAATGTGTCCGGGAGCAGCATCAGGTCCTTCGGAGACACGCGACCCCAGAATGATCAAATCTTTGTAAACTATACCAGGTGATGTAGCCGTTATAAAAAGATCATCTGCATCTTGTCCCAGTCCATCGTGTAAATCAATTTTCCCACCTGCGCCAAATTGTTCATTCAGTTTTCCGGTAGCCGCCTGTACGGCATATAGTGCAGAGCCGGCTACATAAAATATAGTAGCATCTTTTCCATCGGTCCAATAGGTAACACCGCGATTGTTGTTTAATATAAAATCAAGCACCCGATTTTGAGAGGTGGGCTGTCGCGGATCAAACACCCACTTTGGTTTACCGGTAGCCGCATGCAAGGCGATAAGTTTTAATTGTGGTGTAGTCGCATATAATACATTATCAACAACGATGGGATTACATTGTATCTGCGAGTGGTTCACGGTATCGGCATCGCCTGTATGATACGTCCACGCAACCTGCAACTGGTGTACATTGGCAGTATCAATCTGTGCAAGTGATGAATACCGGATGCCTTCACGCGTTCCTCCTGTAACTTCCCAACGGCTATATTTCTCATCGGTCTTTGTACAAGAGGCCAGAATAATACCGGCAAGTGTATATAAAACAATTCGCTTTTGTCTCATCCAGTTTATTACCAAAAGAGCATAGCTGTAGCGTTGTAGCGAGGGCATAGGGATGGTTGTTTTCTGCAGTGTAACTCAGGATAGCAGAACTGCACTGCTATTCAATAGCAATATACTGAATTGAGTGGTTCCGTGTTTATGTGTNNAAAAAAACGCTATAGAGAAGACAGCAACAAGCATATCATTCCCTATAGCGGCATAGCTATATTTTAAAATATCGTAGCTAACTAAATATTATTGGCTGCGCCTCAGGATGGCATCTTCGTGGCGCTTCATTCTTGATATTTTTGCGCGGATCCTGTCTTTCAGTCTTCCTGAAAATTTATCTTCTTCAGGCGGTACTTTACCCGTCTCAATAATGCTTTTGAATCTGCGCAGATCACCGCGGATCAATTGCTCGGCAACCGGGTTAATCAGTTTGGCTGCCAACGCTCCGGCATCTCCGGCCGGTAGCCTGTACGATATAACGGCCGTTACTTCTGTACCCTCTCCTACTGTTGCATCTCTGAACACGACAGAACCTGCATTGTCAATAAGACTGCCGGGTAATGATTCCCACGCTATATATTCATCGGGGCGATCATCGGTGATTTCAGCCTGCCATGAAATTCTTCCGAGACCGCGTGGCATCACGGCTGTCCAATGCGAACGCTTCTCATCGATCTGCATAACGTTTGCAAGGTGTCTCATAAAGCGCGGAAGATTTTCAAGCTTGCGCCAGAACGCATATACTTCTGATCTTGGTTTATCAATCGTTACTGTGTTTGAGATCTGGATAGCTGAAGCCTTTTTATATACTGTATTCCGCTGTAATCTTTTATTCAACGAGCAATAGCCCGTTGCACCGCGTACCATTAAATAGCCGCCTCCTAAAAGCATAAGTATACTTCGGGGATTCTTCATATTGCGTACTGCCACCGATACCAACGTCAATCCACCCAACACGGAAACTATACGTTCACCCGTGCTGATGTTGATAACGCTGGAGCCTGTTGCAGGAGGAAGCTGCACTGCATTTAGTTCACCTGAATTTTGATCGACCATAGTTATACAATTTTTGTTACTACAATTCGCTATATATACCAAGTGCTTGTCACCATTCGTATTCGATCGCGTTTATCACAGGACTCATGTAAAAACTATTCCCTTCCAATTCATTCGTATTTTTCTACAGTGAGCAACCTGTTATCTATGCATACGCACAAATTTCAAAAACGTTTCCTCACGATAATCGTCACACTGCCACCGCACAGACTACAATAATATTTTTTGATAGGCGCCCAGAAGCGATTCAAACTTTATGTTCAGGTCTTTGTTCTTCAAACAACGATCCACAATATTTACTTTCATATCTTCAAAATAGTGGTTCTTATCATTCACATAAAACCGAATCGATTTCTGCTCTGAGTCCACATGATTATCAATGCGTGTATAGGTAGTACCCAGCGCATCCAGTGTAAGCTCCGTTAAGGCTGCTTCCTCGCCTGTAAATGCTTCGTAAAAATGTTGTGTAGGATGACTTGTATTCATTCAATTATACTTCAGATCCAAATATATAGCCGCGTACACGATAACAACGAGGCGCTATATCCTCGTAGTGTTACAGAACACGATGTTGCCCATATTCTCTTGAGGTTATAAAATCAAATACTATTCCATATGCATACGCCTGCTTTACGACAGGCATTATTTTATGTTATTCATCGTAAATATTAATCATCATGAAAGCAACCAACAAAAAAACATCGTATGCGCTTATTACAGGTGCTACGAGCGGTATAGGATATGAACTCGCAAAATTATTCGCTCGCGATGGATATAACCTTGTCCTAATATCACGAAGTGAAGAAAGACTTCAGCAGGTTGCTGGTGAATTAAGGCAACAAAGTGCTGTAGATATTATACCCCTAGTAAAAGATCTGTTTAATCCTAATGCAGCCATTGAGCTATACGAGGCTGTAAAACAAAAGGGAATTGACGTAGAGTTCCTGGTGAATGATGCCGGGCAGGGCGAGTGGGGTAAATTTATTGACATTGAACTGGAACGCAGCCTCGATATAATACAACTCAATATTGTATCGCTTGTATCGCTAACCAAATATTTTCTTACCGATATGATTGCCAACAATCGCGGAAAGATTTTACAACTGGGATCGGAAGCCGGTAAGATGCCTATACCACTCCTGTCTATATATGCAGCGACCAAAGCATTTGTTGTCTCATTTGGCGAAGCTCTGGCGAACGAATTAAAAGATACAAACATAACTGTAACGGTGTTGCTGCCAGGCGCAAGTGATACTGACTTTTTTCATAAAGCCCATGCAGAAAATACGGTGACCTATAAAGAAGAAAAACTCGCTACCGCAGAAAATGTAGCGAAAGACGGCTATGATGCATTGATGAGCGGAGAAAGTAGCGTGATATCAGGAGCAAAAGCAAAGTTGAATGTATTGAAATCGAAGCTGATGCCCGATGAAAATACTGCGAAAAGTACACGCAAGATTATGGAGCCAAGCGACAAGAGTATAGAGAAAGGTCGCGTACGCTCAGACCACGCACCATCACGCGCGGAACGCGAACATATCAACCAGGTCACGGGTGGTGAAAGCGGAGACTATTCTACTTCGAATTCGAATAAGGGCTCGAGTTATGAGCTGTGAATTGCAAATGTAGATATAGCATAAATATAAAAATTATGAATCCTTTAGATAAGTCCTATCGCCATGAGGAGATCGAAAAGATCATCAGGCTTGTGCGTGACAAAGGTATAATTGCGATGAAGATGAGTGGAAACTGTGTTGAGAGGTTCAGCAGGTTGTCGGCAACACAACTCCTGGAGAAATTAAGATTACAATATTTCTCCAGGAAGTGTTGTGATAATTAGATATACAGATCACGAAGTGCGATCAGGCATATAGATGTGTAAAGGCTGTTGCCTTGGGTGTTGCAAGCTTTTGCTTGTATACGCTATACGGAAAGTATGGCGAGCTATATTTCAAGGCGTTATATCGTTCTGTTTCTTCGACTGTTGCCGGTCTGCAGAATTTCATATTATAGGTGCGGTTGGCATTGGCACCAGTCTTCAGATAAACCTCGTTACACGCTGTCTTTGCCTCTACCATTAACGACATCGTATTGTAGTTGGGCTCGAATACTTCTGTATGTCCCTGTTCCGGTTCAAATGTAAGCATGGTTGTAAATTTTAATGGATTGAATAGTTGTTAAATTATCATGCCAATACAGACTTAGACTTCATTATTTTTCAAAGCAGCGGCTGCTGTTCGTTTACCAAGTGCAGCCGAAAGCGCGGACTCACTTTCGTAACCGGTTTTCACTTCGGTATAATTCTCACCAGGTTGAGGCAATAAACGCTCAATCATGGCCATTGCATCGCTTACAAAACCGGGAGCAAGTCCCTGTAAAAATGTAGCGAGTTTTGCTGTGAGGCCTATCGTTGCTTCTGATCGCCCATACTCGATAGACTTAATGATACTGGATGCAGCGGTCTCTGCTTTCACCGACAGCAACGCAGACGATGATGAAACTTTAAACCATGCATATTCTTTTGCGTGATCTCCTTTTACAGAAATATTTCCGGTACTGCCGGTGCGCATTAATGTAGGCACCACCGTTGTAACGAGAATGTTGCTTTCCTTGAGACTCGCATGTAGTCCTTCAGAAAGACCAACCAACGCAAACTTGCTGGCCGTATAGGGTAACAAATGTGGCACCGCTATTTTACCTCCTATGGAAGTTATATTTACAATTCTGCCGCCACCCTGATTGCGCATGTGTGGAAGAACAGCAAATATAGTGTAAAGAGGTCCCCAGAAATTTGTCTGCATCGCATCTTTATAGTCTTTAACTTCCGTAGCCTCGTATGGTGCAACTTGAATTATACCGGCATTATTGATAAGTATATCCAGCGCACCATAGTGACGAATTACTTTCGTGATCAACCGGTTTACTTCTGTTGTTCGCGTTACATCGGCTGTAACCGCTATAACTTCAGCACCGCTCGCCTCCAGTTCTTCTTTCGCTTTTTCCAGCGACTCCGCAGAGCGGCCGCATATAGCAAGTCGTGCGCCTTTCGCTGCGAGCATTCTCGCCAACACCAGGCCAAGTCCTCGCGAACCTCCGGTAATCAGCACTACTTTATCTTTCAAGCTATATTTAGTCGCTTCCTTATATAGCGCCCGCGCAGCCAGCAATACCGTTGCGCCTGCTGCACCATACAGCAAACCACGGTTTATGGATGTTAGTTTTTGAATCAAAGACATAATTGCCGCTGTTAAAAAAACATACCTCCGGGTCAATAATCTATACGGTAAGCGTTTATAGATTTATCTTCACCGTGCCTCCGTTGGATGGATATCGAAGACCGAAGTCACCAGACTGCTGAAATTTAAACGCAGGAATAGCAGGGATGGTATCCGGAAACGTATATTAATTTGATTTTATGAATATGAAGTATATCTAAAGCGCTGATATTCTGACGAAAAGAGTTCACAAAAAAAAGAGCACAACCGCTATGGACGTGCTCTTTTTACATTACGACTATATATAATTATAGCCTTTATAATAACATTCTAATCCTGCTTTAAGCTGGTAACGGGATTCGTGCGTGCAGCTCTCATGATCTGAACAACAATGGTAAGACCTGCAATGACAATGATAGCGGCCGCTGCCACGAGAAACGTCCAGGGCTTCATCGTAGTTCGGTATTCAAATGACATCAGCCATTGATTAAGTCCCCACCAGGCGGAAGGACTTCCTACCAGTATACCTACTATGATCATGCGCATGGAATCTTTCGATAACAACTGCGCTATATTTGTAATGGATGCTCCCAGTATTTTACGAATTCCTATTTCTTTAACACGCGATTCAATAATATAGGTTGAAAGACCGAGTAACCCCAGGCATGAAATAAAAATAGCGAGCGATGTAAAGATGGTGGTAATGGTTTTCGTTTTTTCCTGGTCAACAAACTTACTCTTATACTTATCGTCTACAAAATCATAACCAAACGGATATACCGGGTTATACTTTGCATGCAACGTCTCTAATGCAGCCAGGTTCTCGCGCAAAGGACGATTGCTATTCAACCGCATGTGTATTACACTGAACCAGCCTTTACTTCCCTGCAATACCATGGGTGCTACCTTTTGAAAAGGCGAGCGTAGTAAAAAATCTTTCACCACGCCTACTACGTGCCACTCTGTTCCGCTATCGGTAATCAGTTCACCAATCGGGCTCTCAAAGCCCATTACTTTAACGGCCGCTTCGTTGAGCAGTACTGCGGTTGAGTCGGTCGGATATTTATCAAGGTCCATATCTCTTCCGGCTACCAGCGTTAACCCCGCTGTGGCAACTATATCTTCATCGGTATAAAAGCGATCAACAACAATTTTACTCTGCGGATCTTTCCCATTCCAGCCAAACTCCCAGGAGTTACTCCATACTTCGGTTATCGGAGAACTGGTTTTTGTTACCGATACCGCTATACCAGATTGCAGCAATTCATTTTTATAGGCCTGGTAATTTTTTTCGAGATCACCTGTGATATATTGATATACCATATTTTCCTGTGCATAGCCGGCATCACGATTCTGCGCATATTCAATTTGATCCTGCACCACCAGGGTAGCGATGATCAGCGTCATGGCAAACGAAAACTGAAAAACCACCAATACCTTGCGAAAGAAATTACGACTTGTACCGGCCAACGCTGCACCCTTCAGTACACGCACGGGATTGAAAGAAGAAAGGTAAAATGCAGGATAGCTTCCAGCCAGTAGCCCTACCGTTATAATGCCGATGCCAATAGCACCCCACACCGCTACATTGGTATATTCCAGCGTAAGCTTCTGCTCTACCAGGCTTCCGAATGCAGGCAGGAAAAACATAACAAGCACAACGGCAAATATACCGGCCAATACCGTAATGAGTATAGACTCACACAGAAACTGAACGATTAATGAGTAACGATACGCCCCGGTAACTTTACGAATGCCTACTTCTTTCGAACGCTTCTGTGCCCGCGCTGTGCTCAGGTTTATAAAATTGATACATGCTATAGCAACGAGACAGATACCGAGAATACCCAGTAATCGCACTACTTCAATGCGTCCTCCGGCGGGTATGCCATTTTCAAAGCGAGAGTATAGCCGCATCTTGGTAAGCGGGTATAAAAACACTTCTGTATTATTTTCACCCGATGTATGCTTGCGTGTAATGTCTTTGATTTCTTCATTGAACCGGTTCGCATCCATTCCATCTTTTAATTGTATATAAGTAGCTACCGAGTTGTTTCCCCAATAGGTATCCTTCTCTCCTATACTTTCCAGGAAATGAAATGGAATCAGGTATTGAAACGCAAATGAGGTATTGGCTGGAAGCTCTTTGAGAATACCTGTAATGGTAAAATCAAAACTATTATTCTCCTCCCATATCGTGATCACTTCACCAAACGCTTCTTTATCACCAAATAACTCGCGGGCAAATTCTTCCGTCAGCACAATTGAGTTCGGACTGCTTAAAGCTTTTGACGGATCGCCTTTTACTAACGGAAATGAAAACATGGTAAGGAACTGCGGATCAGTAAATGCACCGTTGTTTTTCATTAAACGCGTATCACCTTTAGTAAACAAGTATGCAGCATTGTAATCGGCAAAACTTACAGCACGCTCAACAGCAGCGTAATCGTGTGCCACAGTTGGTGCGAGTATACGCGGTGTCTTGTCCCAGCATTGCAACGTACCGTCTATACGCGTACGATTCCATACCTTATACAGATTTGCTTTATTGGCATGAAACTCATCGTATGTAAATTCTTTTCCGATCCACAGAAAGAGCAGCAGAGCACCCGTCAGCCCCATGGTCAGGCCGAGTATATTGATGACTGAAAAACTTTTGTTGCGCACCATTACGCGCGAGGCAACTTTAAAATAATTAGCAAGCATATAGATTGGGATTAGATCAAGCGAGAACTTATGCCGAAATAAAATGCCGGGTCTGCAATACCGAATTACATTCCACACAAACCGTCTCCTCGCTTTTCGTTCACCGAGCAACCGCGCATCTTTATAAAAGCGTTGCAACAGATCCCCTTCAATTTCTTCCAGCAGATAATCGGGGCAAAGTATAGCGAGCAGACGCCACGGCCATTCAGCAGGTTTTGCTTCTTTCATTGTCCTGACATTTTTAACTGCGGAATCATTTTCCATAACTCCAGGCGTGCCTCCTTCATGTTGCGTAAAATGGCAAGGCCTCCACTGGTTATAGTATATATTCGTTTACGCCTTCCGCCACGCTCATTTGTTGCACCGCCTACTTTTGATTTAATATACCCTTTATCTTCCAGGCGATACAGGGTAACGTGCACAGCACTCAGGTTTACTTCACGCTTCAATCGCTTTTCAATCTCTTCAGTTATAGCAGCACCGTAGGCGTC
>DJFR01000073.1:0-4567 GCA_002432545.1 Flammeovirgaceae bacterium UBA5867
AGCTGCTAGCTTCTAGACTGAGAGTGGTAATGAAACGTTTCCACGTAGTAGTTACAAAAAATTAACAACGTAGCTTATTCTATATCTATAAAAGCAAAGAACCCTGAGCAACGCTCAAGGTTCTTATTATATACCTGGTTCCTATTCTTACTTCTGGCTTCTCACTCCCGTCTTCTTACTTCAGCGTTGCCAGCGTTTCTTTCAGTCTCTTCAAAGCCTCGCGCAGATCGCTTTCTGACGCTGCGTATGAAAGTCTTACACAGGCTTCGTCACCAAAAGCACCGCCCGGCACTAATGACACGTGGGCTTTCTCCAGTAAGAACAAGCAAAGATCATCGCCATTCTTGATTGTTTTTGTTCCGTCTGATTTGCCGTAGAAGGAGCTAACGTCCGGGAAGAAATAGAAGGCGCCTTCCGGATAGTTTGCTTTTACGCCTGGAATTTCTTTCAACAGGTTATATACTATATCTCTGCGCTTGCGATACTCTTCCACCATTTTGGTAGTAGGAGCTATATCTCCAGTCACGGCAGCTAATGCAGCGCGTTGAGCGATTGAACAGTTTGCAGATGTGATTTGTCCTTGAACTTTGTTACAGCCATCAGCAATCCATTTTGGTGCTGCTATATATCCAACTCTCCAGCCGGTCATGGCATAGCCTTTGGCAAAACCATTTACGGTGATGGTGCGATCAAACATACCCGGGAATGAAGCTATACTTACCTGCTCGCCTGTAAAGTTGATATGCTCATATATTTCGTCAGCGATGATCAACAGGTTCGGGTGCTTCAATACTACATCCGCTATATCCTGAAGTTCTTTGCGTGAGAATACAGATCCGGTAGGGTTGCAAGGTGAAGAGAAGATTACTGCTTTTGTCTTNNGTAATCGCTGCTTCCAGTTGTTTCGCAGTAACTTTAAAATCATTTTCTATACCGCCTTTTATAATTACCGGAGTTGCTTCGGTGAGGCGAACCAATGCATCGTAACTTACCCAGTATGGCGAGAATACAATTACTTCATCACCCGGATTCAGCAAGGCAAGCATAGCGTTCGCTATAGATTGCTTCGCTCCGTTTGATACTACTATATTTTCAGCTTTGTAAGGAACGTTGTTTTCTTTCTGATACTTCGCAGCCAGTGCTTCGCGCAGATCCTGGTAACCCGCTACAGGAGGGTATGCAAAATACTTTCCATCATCAATCGCTTTCTTGGCAGCTTCACAAATGTGTTGAGGAGTTTTAAAATCAGGCTCACCAAGGCTAAGACCTATTACATCTATACCTTTCGTTTTAAACTCACGAGCCTTCGCGGCCATTGCAAGGGTTGCAGATTCTTCAATCGCGTTGATTCGGTTGGAAAGTGTACTCATAGTTTTGTTTGTAAAAAAAGCGAGCAAAGAAAGGCATTATCGCTTTAAGTTGGAAGATTTGCCCACAGATTTGAAGATTTCATATTTCAGACTATACTTCTACGTCTGAATTTTTAAAATTTGAAATCAGTCGTTGGTATTAATTGAAAAGCGTGCGGCCCGTTATACTTCTACCTAACGTTATTTCGTCTGCATACTCAAGATCTCCGCCAACGGGTACACCACGCGCAATAACACTTACTTTAACGGCTATCTCGCGAATGCGCTTGTTGATATAAAAGGCCGTGGTATCACCTTCCATTGTAGGACTCAACGCCAGAATTACTTCTTTAATCTCGGCTTGTCCATTCGTTAAACGATTTACCAGTGACTCTATTTTCAAATCCGCAGGACCTATACCATTTACCGGGGAGATCACGCCACCGAGTACATGATACACGCCATTGAACTGCGCTGTATTTTCAATCGCCATCACATCCTTCACATCTTCTACAATACATACTATACTTCGGTCGCGTCTGTGGCTCGAACATATCGAACACATCTCGGCATCGCATATAGTATGGCAAACTTTACAGAACTTGATGTTTGCACGAAGTTTATTCAGGGCATCTGTTAACGCATAGGTGTTTTCATCCTTCGCCTTGATGAGGTGCAGCACCAAACGCAAAGCAGTCTTCTTACCGATACCGGGAAGTTTCGCGATTTGATTAACAGCTTCTTCAATAAGTTTGGAAGGATACTCCACGGTAACGCAACAAAGATTTAAGGTATAAAATTTCAGACAGGCAAGACTTCGCGACTACAGGATGCGGGCATCAATACCCACCTCGCAGATCGCTTCGCGCATAGGACGCAGAAAATCAAACGTTCCTTTTTTTACTGCGCACTTACCTTTATAGTGAATGATGAGTGTGCATTGTTCCGCTTGTTCAGGAGTATGCTTGCAAACGCGAATCAACGTTTCAATAACATGATCAAATGTATTAACGTCATCGTTGAAAACTACCAGATCCATCTGATCGATCGTCTCCACCGCTTCCAGCACATCCACATCGGTCAATACCTCTTCCTGATACATGGGTTTCATAAATACAAAAATACGTTGCGAAACGGTCTCATTCAAGATCGATTTGGATTTGATCCGATTTCCTGATTCTTTGCGCTGCAAACTTCATAAATCATGACTCCCACACTGGTTGCCATTATCATGGTTGTTTATTTTGGTGCGTTGATATTCATCTCCGTGATAACATCGCTCGGGGCCGACACCAATACATTTTTTACCGCCAACCGTCAGTCGCCCTGGTACCTGGTGGCCTTCGGTATGATCGGCTCATCGCTGTCGGGTGTAACATTCATTTCNNTTTTCAAGTCGTGCTTGGCTACCTCGTAGGGTACTGGTTGATCATCGGTATACTCATGCCGTTGTATTATCGACTCAATCTTATTTCCATATATACTTACCTCGAACAACGTTTCAATTTCTGGACTTATAAAACAGGTGCGTTCTTTTTCCTCGTGTCGCGTACCATAGGTTCGTCATTGCGTTTGTTCCTGGCGGCAACTGTATTGCAATTGTTTTTGTTTGATGCGTGGAACGTTCCTTTCTTCGTTACGGTAGCCACAACAATTCTGCTCATCTGGATATATACTTTCAAAGGCGGAGTTAAAACCATTGTATGGACCGACTCCTTCCAAACTATATTTCTCATCTCTGCTGTGTGCATTGCCGTTTGGCAAATAGCCAGTCAGTTGGGCATGTCGTTTGGCGAGATGGTGAGTACGGTAAGTTCGAGTGAGTACTCAAAGATGTTTTATTTCGATGATCCTAATTCAACACAATTCTTCTGGAAGCAGTTTTTAGGTGGTGCCTTTATTACGCTCACGATGACGGGTATGGATCAGGAGATCATGCAGAAAAATCTCACCTGTAAAAATCTTGGCGAAGCTCAGAAGAATATGTTCTGGTTCAGCTTGCTGCTGGTAGTAGTAAACCTGTTGTTCATTACACTCGGTGCGTTGCTATATATGTATAGTTCCAAGAATAATATACCATTACCTGCAGCTTCAGACGAATTGTTCCCGAGACTCGCCATCAATGAACTCGGCCTTGCCGTTGGTATTTTCTTCTTACTGGGTATAACAGCATCTTCCTACGCCAGTGCAGACTCTGCACTCGCAGGACTCACTACTTCATTCTGTATCGACTTCCTTAATTTTAAAGACAAGCCCGAAGCCGTAAAGCGCAGACAAAAATTTATGGTGCACCTGGGCTTCTCGTTTTTGTTTCTCATCATCATTCTTGTTTTTAAAGAAATAAACAAGCGCTCGGTGATCGATGCTGTGCTGAACATAGCCGGCTATACCTACGGACCATTGCTGGGATTATTTGCTTTCGGATTATTTACCAAACTGCAGGTGCGAGATAAGCTGGTGCCGATTGTTTGCGTGCTTTCTCCGGCAATTTCGTACTTGCTTAGTCTCAATTCTGAAAAACTCTTTGGAGGCTATAAAATCGGGTTGGAAATTCTGTTGATCAATGGCATGATAACATTCATCGGGCTGTGGCTCATTTCGAGAAAAAACCACGCACACGTTAAGATTTAAGATTGCATGTAGCCACGGAGTTGGTTACAGAAAGCTATAANNTTGCGTGTAGCCACGGGGTTAGTTACAGAAAGGCTATAAAAAGGAAAAGGCCACCTCTCGTCTGAAGCAGCCTAGACCCGATTAAAACCAACCCCACTATATTTTTACAGGTGCATCATCGGTAGATGCATCACTTGTGTTTGCTTGTGTATTGATATTCCTGTACTTCGTTTCCCTTGGTGAGTCGTATCACATAGGTACCCCGTTGTACGCTGCCAAAGTCGATGATCATTTTTCGCTTTTGCATATTATGCGAAGTGATCAGTTCACCATTGGCATGGAAAACTTCAACTTTTGCTCCCTTAAATTTCTTATGAGCTTTCAGCACGAAAAGATCTTTGTGCTTATAAGCAGGTACTGGTATTACATCATCTGCAAAGGCAGAAGAAGAGATTAAAAAGCAACCAGCAACAAGAACTTTGATAAGGGTCTTCATAAGTCGTTGTTTTGAACCACCTATTGCCAACCCTATGCCACAGCAGCGAATGCCGCAAATCCAGTTAAATTAGAGGGGTAATCCTTACATCTTATCCAGTTTTGGGACG
>DJFR01000073.1:4680-5270 GCA_002432545.1 Flammeovirgaceae bacterium UBA5867
GCACTCGATTTCAATCCAAGATATTGTCCAATAGCACCGTAACTCGTTACACGACCCACGGGAATGAGTCGCGCTACATCAAACACATCCGTAAAGAAATTTTTATCAGTTTGTTTCTTTTTGGTACGTGGCATATCTAAAACTTTCGATCTTATTAACTTTACGGCTTCCTTAGAATTAGAACTAACTTAAACTTTAATCGTGAAGCATTTAAATATTTTCATTTTTTTGTTTTGTAGTTGCTTAACAGCCATCGGCCAAAATCATCATTTAGTTTTTCCTGATTCAACAGGATGGAATGTGCTCAATGAAAATCAGGAGGTATCGTTCAAAGTAAAAATTGCACCCGAGGTGCCGGCATTCTTCTCCATTGAAGGAGCAGAAGGTCTCAATATAAATTTCGATACACTCGGTAATTTCAATTGGAAGCCTTCGTACGACCTGGTAGATCGCGTAGCATTAACAAAAGATGTTACGGTAATTTTTCAGGCAACACTGCGCGATGGAAAACGTGAACGTAAACCTGTAACGTTTACAGTGCGTCACATCAATCGTCCTCCGGTAGTAGAAGATCTGCCCGTGTTCTATGT
>DJFR01000006.1 GCA_002432545.1 Flammeovirgaceae bacterium UBA5867
AGATATCTCATTTATCGAAAGCTTTTTCCGAAAGGGCGGCATAAAACCTTTGCCTTTTTCTATCTGACGAATAATGGCAGCATCCGGTAATATACTTTGCTGCAGATCTTTTGCGCCAAAAGAACCTTTCGTTCCATCTTTACCGTGGCAACGCACACAATGTTGTTCGTAAAGTTTTCGACCACCCTGTTCAGGTAATGCTTCGGTGTTACTCCGAAAGCCCGCGGTTGCCAGGCAGATGAAAAGGGACAGTGTTAACAAAAGTACTCGGGTTATCATGTTCTTTTTTTACACAAGATTACAGCTGCCCTTATTTTGAAAATAGAATAAAACCGACAGGACGACTTTCATCGGATTTTTACTGACAGAAACAATATCCCCGGCAGGCGTACACATTGTTCTTGAATCAGCCATCGGGCATCATTTTTATACTTTTTCATCCATAGAATATTGATGTCGTATCCAATAAACATAAATGCTATGGGGAACAAGATGGGAGGAAGAAATTTTCCGCGTGCGGCTCAGCCAAAACACCCGCAAGAATATGAAAGTCGCTATAACACACTAGGTTACTATCGTTACAATGATGCGTTGGGAAACAGTCGCGATGACTGGAACAACCCTGGGCAAACTTTTCCGCGGGATGATGATTACAATACGGGTAAATATGAAAATTACAGTGGCGATGGATACTATGGAAGTTACTACAGCGGATTAAGCAATGCGCGCACAGGCAGAGACTATGAGCAGGATGCCGCCTATCGCGATCGCTATAACAGGTTACCAACAGAGCAATGGCCGGAAGTAGAACGGGCAGCGCGCAGTCGTGGCATGGACCCGTGGCTTGGCGAAAACAAAATGCAGGGTCTTCATAAAGGTAAAGGTCCAAAATCATACAAGCGATCAGACTTTAGAATACTGGAAGATATAAATGACCTTTTACTGGAAGATCCCTATATAGATGCGTCTGGTATAGAAGTAAATGTTGCCAATGGTGAAGTGATTCTAAGTGGTCAGGTTGATGATCGTAACATCAAACGAAGGGTAGAAGATATAGCAGAGTCGGTAGCGGGTGTAAAACACCTGGAGAACCGATTGCATACCCGTCACTCCGGTGGACAGATTGTTAACGTGCGGAATCATTGATCTTTATTCGTTACAGGTGAATCGTTATCCGTTAAACGTTATTCGTTAGCCGTAGTGCAAAGTATATAACTTGAAGAGAGGTGGTGCATGTGTTGTGGCGATTGCTATATAACAATTGTTACACGGCATCACATTTCTTATTTTTATACTTGCCTTAATTGTTGCTGAGACCTATGGCTGAACAGAAAACAAAACCTACTGAACAATCTGTCGAAAGTTTTTTAGATAAGATTGCAGATGAAAGCGTACGCGATGATTGTACCTCCCTTGTTAAGTTGATGAAGAAAGTAACGGGAGCCAAACCTAAAATGTGGGGGGCCTCCATTGTCGGGTTCGGACAATATCACTATAAATATGAAAGCGGTCATGAAGGAGATTCATGCCTGACAGGTTTCTCTCCACGAAAGCAAAACATCACTGTATATGTAATGCCTGGATTTACCGAACAAACAGACTTACTCAGTAAACTCGGCAAACACAAAGCAGGGAAGGGCTGTCTTTACATTAAACGCCTGGCGGATGTAGATGTTAAAGTCCTCGAGAAAATGATCGATCATTCCGTGAAGCATCTCCTGGGTAAGTATTCGTGAACCCGTTTATTTTCGTTAATCGTTAACCGTTACACGTTATCCGTATTTTCGATTAACGGATAACGGTTAACAGATAACGATTATTTCCTACATTCGTACCGTGAGCATCACATCAGCCATACGGAAACTATATACACCGGTGCAGCCTTCGGTAAAACCGGCAGTTGAGCAGGTAGCGTATCGCGAATTTTTGCCGGATGTCAAGCTGCAGGATTTTATCTATTGCTATTGGGAATTAAAGACTACCGAGGCAATGGACGCTCCCTATATATACCGTGTCGTAGCGGACGGCTGTATGGATATATTCTTTGCACTTGAGAATCCGCAGGCTAACTATATCATGGGCTTTTCGAAGAACTATACGGAGTTTCCCATTGGTAAATCATTTCACTATATCGGCATTCGTTTTCTGCCTTCCATGTTTCCACAGCTTTTCAGCGTAGATGCTGCCGAACTCAGCAATCGCGTGGAATCATTGCAGGATGTGTTACCCGATATTTCAACTTTTATTGTCAATACGTTTCAACCCGGACAGAAAACGCATAGCCTTAACGTTGTGTTAGACAACTATTTCCGACACTATCTTTCAAAAACAACACGAACAACGGATAACCGGTTATACAACGCCATCAACATCATCCTGCAGAAAAGAGGGGTACTCAACATTGAGACAGACCTTGATACAGGAATAAGTCCCCGACAACTAAGACGACTATTTGAATTTTACATTGGTGATTCTGCCAAAACTTTCAGCAAGGTGGTTCGGTTTCAAAATATACTTCACGCCAAACCTTCGGTACAGAGCCTGCGACAGAACAAGCTGTTTTTTGACAACGGTTATTACGATCAGGCACACTTCATTAAAGAATTCAAAAGTTTTTACGGCATCACACCAACACAGGCCTTTCTTGAGTAAGCGAGCGTCATGAGGCAATATGTCCGTTTTTTACAATGATACCGGTAGCACTGCCGGTAATTTTGTTTCATAACAAACTATAAACACCCGGTATGAAACACATTTGTTCACTCACATTTATCATCACAATCTTCTCGGTGGTGAGCGCATATTCACAAACAAAATCCGTAACCCCAAATACTACAACCATGAAAATGAATGCAGGTATTGTAACAACGAAGCTGGCCGAGAGCAAAGCATTTTACACCAGTAACCTCGGCTTTGGTGTAACGTTCGAAAATGAATTCTACCTCTTGCTGCACAGTCCAAACAAACAAGCCGAACTCAGTTTTTTATTACCTGATCATCCAACACAACAACCCTTATTTCAAAAGGCATTTCAGGGTCAGGGAGTATATCTAACTATTGAAGTAGATGATGTTGACAAACTCTATAAAGATCTGAAACAGAAAGGCGTGGCTATCAAAATTGAACTACGCGATGAGCCGTGGGGCGATCGTCATTTTGCTATCGAAGATCCGAACGGTGTAGGCGTTGATATCGTAAAATACTCGCCTCAACAAGGAAACTAACTATACGCATACGTCACGAAGGAGGGCCAGTGCCTACTTCGTGACTTTACTTTGTAGTCCAAATAAAAATGTGGCGTTTTGCCCGCGATCGGAATGGCCGAATTGCTTCCAATGCGCCTTTGCTTGTTTAAACACCCTGGGAATAATTTTTTACACGGTAGAATATAGTATGCGCTATATCTACGTATTCCTTTCTGCTCTTCTGGTGGCGACTTCCGCCTTTGGCCAGGGTAACAAACCGGTTATAACCGGGCAGGACCCTGTAAGTACGAACGAAGAACAAGCTGTAACGATCAAACTCACCGACCTTGACGTTACTGATCGTGATGATATATTTTATCCGTGGGGCTTTTCATTAACCGTCAACCCAGGCAGTAATTATACTGTATCGGGAACTACCGTAACACCCAATGCCAATTTCGCGGGTACACTCACCGTTCCGGTTACTGTTAATGATGGCAAACATGATAGCGATGTATATAATTTCAAGATCACAGTAAATCCGGTTAATGATCGTCCTGTAATAACAGGCCAGGTAGCGCTTCAGACAAACGAAAACAAAGCGATTGCTATTCAATTAACGCACCTTACGGTGTCAGATCCTGATAATACATATCCTACTGGTTTCTCGTTAAGTATAGCTTCGGGTTCAAACTATTCGGTTAGCGGTACTACGGTAACACCTGCTGCCGGTTTTACCGGAACATTGGCTGTGAATGTAACCGTAAGTGATGGCGCACTCAGCAGCAGTGCCTATAGTTTAAAGATAAGTGTTATACCGGGCAACAAAGCCCCGGTTATAACCGGCCAGACTGCATTAAGTACAGCGAAGAATAAAGCGATCCTGATACAGCTGTCTCATTTAAAAGTAACAGATCCTGATAACACCTATCCGAAAGATTTTACGCTAGCCGTTTCCGCAGGCACTAATTACACCGTATCGGGTACAACAGTTACACCAGCTCAAAACTTTGTGGGTACACTATCCGTGCCGGTAACTGTAAATGATGGTAAGGTTAACAGTGCTCCGTTCAATCTGCAGATCGGTGTTACGGATGAGTTGCTTATCACCGGACAGAAGACTCTTGAGATGAACGAAGGGCAGTCTATTACATTACAACTTTCAGATCTTGTTGTGAATGATCCTGACAATAAATATCCAACCGGTTTTACACTACAGATATTACCGGGTGAAAATTATACGGTGTCCGATCAGAAGGTTACACCATCTCCAAGTTTTACCGGTACATTAAGTGTAAGCGTAACGGTGAGCAACGGCAGTAAAACCAGTAAGCCCTATATATTGAGCATCGCGGTGAAGCCGGTTAATAACGCACCTGAAATTGTTGATCTTGAAACCGATGCATTGATCTATACGGTTACCAACGATCCGGTGTCTATCAGCAAGACGCTCGATATAACAGATGCAGACGACAATACACTTGTATTGGCCGAAGTTGGTTTTCTACCCGATACGTACGAGAGCGGAGCAGATCAACTCATCTTCCAAAACACTTCTGCCATTCGTGGGGTATATGATTCTGCTAAGGGTGTACTCTCGCTTATCGGTACGGCTTCGCTGGCGGAGTATCGAAACGCTATACGTTCCGTTCAGTATTATTACGGCAACGTTGAAGACCCGATGCTGGTTGCCAAAACACTCACCATACGCCTGAACGATGGTAAAACGCTAAGTACTTTGTATGAACGAAAGATTACATTAATGGAAGATATAGGCTTTGATATACCCAACGCCTTTACGCCCAACAACGATGCCGCGAATGACACCTGGCGTGTAAGACCGCTGAAGCAGGCAGAACGTTTTGACAAAACAATAATACGTGTCTATAACAAACGGGGTTCGCTTGTATTTGAAACCGTTGGCTTTGATAAGGAGTGGGATGGAAGGTACAATGGAGAAATACTTCCACCGGATACTTATTACTATACCATTGATCTGAATCTCACCTATATTAACACCAATTATAAAGGTATTGTCACCATACTGCATTAGCGATCCACACATCGTTATAGCTAGACATAAGACATAGGCTGATCCGGTGAGTATAAATACTATTGAACGCATGGAGACAAAAGGAATCGCATTTGAACAACTGAATCGGTTTGTCGGACTTTGGAACACGACCGGTAAAATTGCAGGAACTACTTTGACGCCTTCGATTGATATCAACGGAATAGACCGGTACGAATGGCTTCCCGGAGGATATTTTCTGTTACACCAGGCAGATGTATATATTGGCAAAGAAAAAAGTCAGACCCACGAGATCATCGGGTATGATCGTGCGAAAGATATATATACCATGCAGCATTACAACAGTCAGGGAGATTCCGGTTTCATGACCGCCACGTTGAAAAATGACATCTGGATGTTTACCGGTGAAACGCTTCGCTTTACCGGTGGCTTCAGCACAAACGACACTCTATTTTCCGGGATCTGGGAACAGAGAAATGAAGACGGAAACTGGATTCACCTGATGGATATAAAACTCACCCGAAATCAATCTGTATAATAGCCGTTATCAATATCAGACTATATATCATACTAATATAACTACTCGTTCTTCAATTCCTCTACCGGGTTCGTCATCGCTGCTTTTATTGTTTGAAAACTCAATGTGATAATCGCGATAACAAGCACAAGCCCAGCCGTGATTACAAACAACATTCCGTTTAAAGGAACCTTGTAAACAAAATTCTCAAGCCAACGCTGCATCAGGTAATATGCTACCGGAGTTGCCAGTACAAAAGCAAGTACGATTCGCTTTACAAAGGTTAGCGTAAGCAATCGCAGTATGTCCTCCGTGCGGGCACCCAATACTTTGCGTATACCAATCTCTTTGGTTTTACCGGTAGCTACGGCCCATGATAATGCAAAGAGTCCGAAGCATGATATCAGCATGCTGATCACCGAAAAGCTGACAATGGTTTTATAGAAGAATATATCTGCTTTATATTTCTTCAGCAGGTCTTCCTGGATAAGCCGGTACGAGAATGCATCGTCAGAATATATACTTTTCCAGGTGGCTTCGATCTTTGGAATCAATGTTGTCCAATCCGAACCACTGTAATCAACAACCAGCTTAGGAGCTGTCGCTACCGTGGCTATAATGGCTGGCGGTATTTCCTCTTTAAACGACACACATGTAAAATCCTTTACTACACCACTGATGTGATCTTTTGTACCGGGTATCAGTTCTCCAACCGGCTGCTGCATATTAAAATACTTTACTAATTTTTCATTCACCAGTTTGTCCGTTGAACCGGCAGCAGGGAGTTTACCTTCCAACACGGTAAGATTGAGCGTGTGGATATAGTCTTCATCACCGCTAAATAAAAACGGAGTATAAAATCTACCATCCTCCAGATCATACCGCACAATAGAATTGCCCGATATAGGATGTCCGTTGCAAAGCGCTACCTGTTGTATACCGGGCATCTGCAAAAGCTTTTGTTTAAGCACAGCCGGTGATACAGCAGCATCTTTACCCGGTGTGTCCAGGAGTATGATATTCCGGTTAAAGCCCAGCGGTTCATTCTCCAGGAAATTCATTTGACGAATAATGGTTGTGGCACAAATCGCCAGCGTAATCGAAATGACGAACTGAAGCGTAAACAATGTTTTGTTAAATGACACCTGCACACGGGCATTCTTCATCAATCGCACGGAAGGTATACGCCACTGATATATAGCCGATAATACTATTGCAATCATGCCAAGAATAACTACCACAAGCGCAGTGGCGAGTATAATTTCAGGCCTTATAAAATTCGACCACGATAATGACGCCTCCAGAATCAGATTGAAATAGGGAAGGGCCATCCACAGGAGCAACAATGCCAGTATAAAAGCACTCGTAACATAGAGCAATACCTCGGCAAATGATCCTTTCAACAAACGTATTATTGATATACCGAGTGTCTTTTTTATACCCGACTCTTTTGTTCGGGCTTGTATCGAGAGTAGCAGCAGGTTTACAAAGTTGAAACTCGCCATGATCATTATGAGTCCGCTTACCAATGCCGTTATCGTGATAAAGCTCTGCGATCGTGTTCGCATAAACGGCATTTTGTTGGTAGCATTATAGTAAGAGTCTTGCAGAGGCGCCAGCGAGTAACGCATGCTTCCCGGGCCAAGCAGTCCCGGACAATTGCTGTCTTTATTGAGCTTCGCGACAAAACTATCGGTACGGCTACCCGCCGGCATAACCATATAGCTTGCACCACCGCCCCATTGATTACTTAGTACAGCGTGATGCATGACCACATCAAAGTGTAAATGACTGTTGCCCGGAACATCATCTGCTATACCGGCTATTTTTAAAGTGCGCGAAGTATCACCCACCTGCAGTGTGATGAATTTACCAAGTACATCTTCGGAGCTAAACCACGCCTGTGCTTTGGCTTTACTGATCACCACCTGGTCACTGCCCAACGCATGTGCCGGTGATCCGGCACGCAGGGGAAAGTTAAAAACAGAAAAGAACGAATCATCGACAAAGATTGTGACTGCATCCGGGTAGCTGCCATTCGAAGTCGTAAACGTGGCATTGTTCAATATACCTATCTGACATATAGTCTTCGCTTCGGCAAAATTCTCATCTATATAGGTTCGTGTTGTAGCGGGTATATACGCGATCTCTCCCTGGCCACCGAACGGGTCGTTGCTGAAGAGTTGGTATGTATGCAGAGCATCTGGATGAAAATTATCAGTTTGCGTTTCTGATAGCAGGAATGTTATCAGGAAATTTGTGCAGGCAAAACCAAGCGCCAGGCTTGCAATAAAAACAACACTGTAAATGTTGCGTCTCAGCAAATGGCGCAATGCAAGTCGGATGTGATACAGCATATAGGCATGGCGTTGTAAACGAATATACATATTTGTAACTGTAATTTCTACACGATCAGTAGATCAATTCATTATGATATTTTTAAAGGATGTCAAAAAAATATAGCACGATATACATGCAGTTCTGAAAAATCCTGTTACTTTTGTTTCGTCATGAACGCATCAGCATTCCATATCGCAGTCATTTGCCCGCTTCACAAGGATATGAAGTGGAAAATATATGCCCGGGATGTAAAGATGTTTGCACAATGAATATAACGTCTTTACAATATATAGAAGCCCGGGCCAAACACCCGGGCTTTTTTATTTACCCTTGATTTTGAAAAACCATGACACCTGAACATATACTCATAAATCTTAAACGCGAACTCATCCGCACACTCGCTGTGGTGGATGGGTGGTTTGACAGCGACCCTGCGTTGCTGCAATACCGGCCTGCTTCGGGAGGCTGGACTGTTAGTGAAGTACTCGAACATATTACACTCACTAATCATTACCTCCTTATTATTATAGAGAAGGGAAGTGAGAAAGCTTTACGCAGAAAAAATGAATTGACAGAACCTTTTGTTATACCGGCATCCTATACACTCAGTAACCCGGATCTGCTGGCGATCGCGCAGCCCGATGCTTTTTCGTGGCAGCGTCCGGAGCATCATCAGCCTACCGGACAAAAGTTGTTATGCGAAGTAAGACGTACACTCCGTGATCAGTTAGACCAATGTCTTGTTACACTGGAACTGTTACCGCACGGTGAAGGTATACTGCATCATACAACCATGTCGGTAAATAATCTCGGCAAGCTTGATGTATACCAGTACCTGTATTTCCTGGCATTGCATGCGCAGCGACATATACATCAGCTGCGGAAAATAGGACAGGAGTATACCACACCGTCCGTAGCCTGCGATGCATAACCGTGCAAGTGCCAGCCTCTATACTATATAGTTATCATCCTCTAACCGTTGTCAGCTATGCAAATACAAATTTTCTGTAACCGCTGATTGTATCACCGATCTGTTACAACACCACCGGTGTAAGTACCTCATACTCTGCGATAATCACGAGAGGCAAAAAATAAATCAATTCCTGAGTAACGTTCTGTGAAACCCGCAGTATTTACTTAACAAATATGAAAATAATATATTACTTTCACGTTTGTTAAGTAAATACTATGAAAGATCATTCACTTGGTGAATTTGAAGAACTCGTATTGCTCATGGTAGCAGCGCTTCATAATGAAGCTTATGGTGTAGCCATTCTGGAAGCGCTGGAAGAGAAGACCAGTAAGACTTTTAACATCAGCGCTATACACGTAGTTCTGAAACGGATGGAGGAAAAAGGATTCATCAAGTCGCACTACGGAGGTATAACAGAAGAGCGGGGTGGAAGACGTAAAAAGTTTTATGTGATTACAGCCTTTGGCAAGAAAGTGCTCGACCATCAATACGAGTTGCGCACCAGTCTTTATAGTCTTATACCTAAAATATCATTTGGCCGATGAAAGCAACACCGCCCCGGCACATACTGAATTTTCTGCGCTGGTTCTGCCGCGAAGATTACCTCGATGAAGTAGAAGGCGATCTGATTGAGCTCTTCGAAAAGCAACACCAGCATTCGCCTGCAACAGCCCGGTGGAAATTTACCGGCAACGTGATGCGTTACCTGCGGCCCGAGTATATGAAAGTATTTCAGTCTCAATCATCTCATACTATATTATCCATGGCCATGATTCAAAACTATATCAAGCTTGCGTTCCGGAATCTGCGGAAGCGTACAGCATTCTCCATCATTAACATCACCGGTCTCGCGCTGGGGGTATGTGCATGTCTCATTATTCTAAACTATATAGACTTCGAGACGAGCTATGACAATTTTCATAAGCATGCTTCCGATCTATACCGTATCAACCGAACGTTCATCCAGAATGGCGAACGCAAAGTTCCCAATGTAATGACCACGTATGGATTAGGACCGGCACTGGAAACTGATCTGCCCGAAGTAAAACACTACATCCGCACACACGATGAAGATGCTGTACTACAATATCGGCCGGCAACAGGCGATGCAAAGGCATTCCACGAAAACAAGATCCTGGTGGCAGACTCTACATTCTTTCATGCCTTTACCTTTAAATCACTTGCCGGTGATTTGACTACAGCGCTTAACGATCCGAACAGCATTATACTTACGCAAACTATAGCACGAAAGTATTTTGGCAGCGAGAGTCCTGTTGGTAAAGCCATGACGCTTTCGGGAGGTCGCATGACTGGCGACTACATCGTTACCGCGGTACTTGAAGATATACCACAGAACTCGCATTTTGTATTTGATATACTTTTGCCCATGCATAACATCTTTCTGAGTAAACAATACCAACAGGATGATGGCTGGGGATGGAATAACTTTACTACGTATATACAGTTGAATGAAGGTGCCAGTGTACAACGTGCCGCACAAAAATTACCAGACTTCTGTCAGCGCAGGCTCGATCCCAAATGGAAAGACATAAACGGACGCCAGGAGTTAAATCTTCAACCAGTACGCGATATACACCTGCAACCCGGTCTTCGTCTCAATGTAGAAACCGTAAACCCGGGCACTATATATTTCTTTGGTATCATTGCCGGGTTTATATTGTTCATAGCCTGGATCAACTACATTAATCTTTCCACAGCACGTGCTATGGAACGCGCACGCGAAGTAGGAATTAAAAAAGCTATCGGAGCTTTTCGCAGCGAACTTATTGTACAGTTTTTATGTGAGTCAGTGGTCATCAATTTCATCGGTATGGTGCTGGCCATGAGTCTGGCCGCATCATTGTTGCCTATGCTTGGTGATATTATCGGGCGTGAACTTTCCTTTAACTTCCGTGATGTACGGTTGTGGTTTGTATTGGCAGCACTGTTCTTTGTAGGCACACTTGCATCGGGTATATACCCAGCGTTGGTGTTATCATCGTTCCGGATCACCAAAGTTATGAAAGGTCAAAGCGAAGGTCGCGGGTTTTCGTTGCGCAAAGCCCTGGTTGTATTTCAGTTTGCAGCTTCGCTCATTCTTATAGCAGGCACGCTTGTGGTATACCGGCAGATCCATTTTATGCAGGCACAGGATAAAGGTTTGCAAATGGATCAGATGTTAGTTGTTGCAGGGCCGGGCACCATCAAGTGGAACCTTGCCAAACAGAAGCTGGCTATATTTAAAGAAGAAGCGTTGAAAATAAATGGCGTAAAAGAAGTGGCAACTTCCGGAGCTATACCCGGTGGTGGTCATAACTGGGGTGCCGATGTACGCAAGAGCGGTGCAGCGCTCGCGGAAAACAAATTGGGCAGTGTGGTCTGGATCGATCCTGATTTTATACCTACCTATAACATTTCGTTTGTTGCCGGCAAAAACTTTAATCCGACCATCAAGTCTGATATGGAAGCCGTTATCATTAACGAAGCATCGCTGGATGCTTATGACCTCGGCACAGCGGAGCAGGCGTTGCATCAACAACTTGTGATGGGAGAGGACACTGCAACCATCATTGGTATATTGAAGAACTATAACTGGGCCTCACTGAAATCAGAGTACGTGCCGTTTCTCTTCCGGGCCGATACCATTCTACCACCTAACATCTCTATTCATCTGCAGGCACAAAATATACCTGCAGCCGTGGATGCCATTGGTAAACTCTATAAAGAACTTATTCCAAGTGAACCCTTCGAATATACTTTCCTTGATGACAGCTTCAATGCACAGTATAAAAGTGATCAACAGTTCGGCAATATTTTCGGTATGTTTGCCAGCCTCGCAGTAGCTATATCTTGTCTTGGTCTCTGGGGACTTGCATCCTTCACCACAGCCCAGCGACTCAAAGAGATTGGTATACGCAAAGTGCTCGGTGCATCGGTCAGCAGTATTGTAGTTCTTTTGTCAGGACAGTTTATGCGGCTTGTATTCATCGCGGCCATTATAGCATTACCGATCGTGTGGTATGGGAGCAGTACGTGGCTTCGCAGCTTTGCATTTCGTATAGCCCTGGGGTTAGATCTGTTTATTCTGCCGATAGTCGTCCTCGCCCTTATCGCACTGCTAACCGTGAGTGTGCAGGTATTCAAAGGCGCTATAGCCAATCCGGCAAGGGTGTTGCGGTCGGAGTAGTAAACTAAGAGGTTGTTAATCGTAATCCGGGAGTGAGGACACTGGCATATACTAAGCCTAAACTATAATTTTCGTACACGTATAGCAAGACTCTCTCTCGGATTGTCAACAAGCAGCTGTTTTATTTCATCATCGGTAAAACCTTCCTTTTTCATTGTCGGAATAAAAGTTTCGAAGAGCGCAGTATATCCGCGAAATGTACCACCGTCTGGTTCGCCAACCTGGTACCAGCCGGCATCGTGTGAGATCAGCACTTTATGCAAGAGTTTATGTTCTTTCATATATACGAGACAAGCTATATGCTGTGCTATATTTTCGGGATCTGCACCGTTAATACCGTCAAACTCGATCCAGGCACCGATACGTGCTGCCCGTACATACAAGTGCTTGTCCTTTTCAGACTGTGCATGCACCCACCGGAATGCTTCCGGAGCTACTCCGTTTTTTTGAAGTATAGCCAGCTCCTGCAACGCAGCTTCTCCATTACCAGTATGAGCTGATATACTCAATCCGGTTTGCAGATGGGCAAGTGCCGCAGCTGTCAAAAGTTTTTTACACACTGGCGTGAGCGGTCCTGCATCAACACCGGTCTTGATAAACCCGGGATATATACCCGTTCCATCTATACCTTTTCGAGATTCATCAACCCAGCGTGTCGCCAGTTGTTCAGCTGTCTCTGTATAGGCATGTGCCGGCAGGTATTTTTCTTTACCGGCACCGTAGTATCCTGTGTTCGTAATAATATTCAGTCCGCTTGCCTGCGCCAGTCGTTTCAGTATCGTTACATCGCGCCCTATATATGCAGGTGTGCAATCTACCAATGTAGCACAGCCTGCATTCTTCAGGGCTGTTAAGTAAGGCAGTACCTTCGCCACAACAACATCCGCCTGGTAGCGATGTGCACCCGTTTCAGCCGCACCTATAAAATCAACCATGGCATGTTCGTGAATCAGCGTTACCCCCAGCGATGACAATGACACCGGTCCTGAAACACCTGGCAATGTCTCAGACTGCTGTCCTAAAACAGGAGCAAACCACATCGACCCGGTAAGCATTATACTATCTCGTATAAATTTTCTTCGATCCATAGGTGAAATATACCTTACGATAATTTAATCCGCACAGCTCACAACCTTTGTCTGTGTAGCTTAAACGTTCCACCGCATATTATTTTTCAAAAATAATGTCTCCGAAAATTGTGCTACCGATCAATTGCATATTAAATTAGCAACCAATCGGTAGCAGATAAACTACATTCATGAGACGAGACGTATTTCACGCCATTGCTGATCCCACACGAAGGGCTATCCTCACACGGCTTGCATTGCAGGCCATGACGCCCAATGCGTTGGCTGAGCACTTTGATTCCAGCAGACAGGCGGTGTCCAAGCATATTAAAATTCTGGCAGAGTGCCAATTGCTTACGCAGCAACAAACGGGCAGAGAAATATACTATCACTTCAATCCAAAAAAAATGAGCGAAGTGGTGGACTGGCTTGAATCTTTCCAGCAACTATGGGAAGATCGCTTCAATCAGTTAGATCAGGTATTAAAGAAGTCTAAACCCAAAAAATAATCAGTTATGTTCAAAACCAATTTCAAAAAAGATCTCGCGAACAACACCATGCTTGTTACACGCGAATTTGCCGGTGCCGTAGAAGAAGTATGGCGCGCATGGACTACACAGGAAATGCTCGATCAGTGGTGGGCACCACTGCCGTGGAAAGCTGTTACAAAGACTATGGATTTTCGCGAAGGCGGCTACTGGCTATACTATATGCAAGGACCGGAAGGCGAACGCCACTATGCACGCATGAACTATAAAAAAATAACTGCACCCAAACTATTCGAAGGTGTTGATGCATTCTGCGATGAGAATGGAGTTCAAAGCAATGAGTTGCCTGCCATGAACTGGAAAGTACAGTTCAAGTCATCCACAAACGGCACTCTCGTAGAAATTGACATCAAGTACGCATCACAGAAAGATCTGGAAACAGTTGTACAGATGGGCTTCGAAGAAGGCTTCAGCGCAGCGCATCAAAATCTCGATAAACTGCTCGGGGTACGGGTTTAACGTGTTTAGGTGTTTAGGTGTGTACGTGTGTATGTTGGTGTGCGTGTTTGACTATATCCATAAACACGTGCACACCTGACACACCAATACGTAAACACGTAACAACGTACATACCTAAACACTTTTTCCCTATCTTGCCCGACTTTTACACATACCCTATGTACGCATACATCATCTGGAATGCGAATCCGGATATATATACTTTTCATATAAACGGAAGCGAATTGCCGTTGCGCTGGTACGGAGTTTTGTTTGCCGCCGGCTTCCTCATAGCACAACAGATCTTATACTATATTTTCCGAAAGGATCTGAAACCTTCTGCGGATGTTGATAAACTTACCATCTATATCATTGTCGGTACGGTAATCGGTGCACGTCTCGGACACTATATATTTTATGAGTGGGAATTATTACTCCAGGAGCCAGGTACCTGGTTCATGAGTCTCATCACGCCTCCGTTTTCAGGGCTTGCCAGTCACGGTGCTACCATTGGTATTCCGCTGTCTATATACCTGTATGCACGGCAAAAGGGCGATCAGTCATTTTTGTGGGTGGTCGATCGCATCGCCATCGTAGCACCACTAAGCGGTGCTTTTATTCGTTTTGGAAACCTGATGAACTCGGAGATATACGGTGAGCCTACATCGCTACCCTGGGCGTTTATCTTTCAGCGCGAAACGGATCCCGCATTACTTCCATTAGTTCCCCGCCACCCCACACAACTATACGAGATGCTGGTATATCTCTTGTTGTTTGTCTATCTACTTTATCTCTGGAAGTATAAACGTAATGCAATCCCGGTAGGTACGATCACTGCGATATTATTGATTGTTCTTTTTACATCGCGATTCCTGATTGAATTCCTAAAGAACAACCAGTCAGGCTTTGAGAATGACCTCATTATTAACATGGGCCAGCTACTCAGTATTCCCGCTATCATTATGGGTATTGTTATTTTATTGACTGGTTCCAGGAGGGAAGGCAGTGTCAAATCATAAACCAACAATTAAACTATATAACCCAAACACAACAATCATGAAGACTACAACCAAGTCGCACACCACCATTACCAGCATCGCGTGCATCACACTCATCAGTATACTTGCCATGTCTTGCAACAAACCACAGTCTGCAAGTGACAGTAAACCTGAAGCATTGCCGATTGAAGGCACCTGGGAATTACTCTCGGAAACAAAAATTGAAAAGGGCGACACTACTTTTACACCTGCAGCGAAGAGCCAGCGCATGATCAAGATCATCAATAGCACACACTTTGCTTTTTTACGTCATGATTTGAATGGTGGTAAAGACTCTACCGCAGCAATATATGTAGCCGGAGGGGGCACCTATACTTTAAAAGACAGCGCCTACACAGAGCACCTTGAGTTTCTAAACTTCCGCGAGTGGGAAAATCACGATTTTCATTTCACGGTAAAAATTCAAAACGATACACTTATCCAGCAGGGACAGGAGAAAGTTGAGGGAACCAATATAGACCGGTATATCATTGAGAAATATCTAAAAGTAACAAAGTAGCAATAATAGCAGTCTCAGGCATCCGGCAGGCATTACGTGTATACCCGGCACAACGTAGTGCCTGCTGTTTTCATTATCACCATTCCAAAAAAAGTATACTACATACTGAATTGTTCAGTTTTTTTTCGGTACTTAAGGTGACTCAATTGGTGAAACGCATATTTTCTATATTCATGGTGTTCATTTTCCTGTTCAACGGAATAGGTTATTATGGATTGATTTACCTCACGCGCAAACACCTTCAGGCAGATATGCTCACCAGGCTCGATGCCGGTAATTATACCGACAGCCAAACCGTTACTTTAAAAATTCCACTCTCATTACCCTATCAGTTGAACGCCAACGCAGACTACGAACGTGTCAACGGCAGCTTCCGATACCAGGAAGAATTCTATAAACTCGTTAAGCAGAAATTATCCGGCGATACACTATATATAGTATGCATCCGTGATTACGAAGAGAAACACCTGAACACCGTTGTAACAGACTTTATTAAAATCACCCATGCATTACCGGCATCTTCCAAAGCGCTAAAGCTCCTGCATTTTTTTGTAAAGGACTTCGAAGCCAGCGCTGGTACTGCCATGGAGATCAATACCCGGCTTATCCTAAGTTCTGCACTGCAGACGGGTAGGCCTTACGTTGTGCTAACGGCAGACTACGCCAAAGTAACCCCGCCACCCGAGTTCACTGGTTGTTAAGTAACATTCCTGTTCGTGTTTTACGGATGCATTTCAATGCCTCCGCGAGAGATCTATGTTTATATAGCATAATCGTATAATCGCGCCCGCATACTATACGGGCGGGTATACTATTGCATAATTCCCAATTCTCTGCGGCTGCACGAAATGTATTGCGTCAACACGACACTTTTACCATAACCAATTCTAACAAACCCAAAATAAAATGATGTATGAGATCAATTCGTATTGTTATACCAATCGTAATCTCTTGCGCTATTCTTTTGACATCCTGTACACAGAAAAAAAATTGTCACGAAGAGATGATCGCGATC
>DJFR01000150.1:0-14983 GCA_002432545.1 Flammeovirgaceae bacterium UBA5867
GTGGCGTGATAGCATAGTCGCAGATAAATGCGTTTCGTTGTGGTATATATCGCAATGGAAAGATCGAGGTTAAAGCCCTCCGCGCCACAATTTCTAATTTTAAAATATAGTGTATAAATGTGCCTGACAGGTAACCAAAAGTAAAATCT
Source organism: Flammeovirgaceae bacterium UBA5867 (assembly GCA_002432545.1). Taxonomy (GTDB): domain Bacteria; phylum Bacteroidota; class Bacteroidia; order Cytophagales; family Cyclobacteriaceae; genus Ohtaekwangia. Next base: position 150 of record DJFR01000150.1, read on the forward strand.
AATCGTATATTTGCATCATGAATCAGATACATACATATAGTGCATATCGCCCGCATTGGCCCGGAATAAAATCGGGTGGGAGGACAGACTATATACGTCTGATTGATTGATAGTGTAAAGCATACATGAAGAATCATAGAAGCCTCCCGAACACGGAGGCTTTTTTTATTTGATAGAAGCTAAATATAGGGTAATGGAGGAGTCTGGTCATCCTCGCCTGCATTGGAAGCATCCCGATAGCTATCGGGACTGCAATGTGATTATCGGAGAGTATACCGTAACTGGTACCGGGCCGCTCTGTAAAAGCGGTGCCTTCGGGCTGTGAATGTTCGAGTCATTCCTCTCCGACTTTTAAATGGTGGTGTAACGTCCCGACAATTGTCGGGATGGATCTTGTGTTTATGAGTTCGAGCCTCATGCACCACCCTTCTAATGCTCTGTCGTCTAATGGACAGGACTCATGGCTACGGACCATGAAATGCAAGTTCGACTCTTGCCGGAGCAACTTCGTTGTTGGGTATATTTAAGATGAGCGTACACAATCCATTTCGGATGTCGTTGTGTGTTATTAATGTAAAGGCTTCCCATAACCACAGGAAGCCTTTATTTTTATAGTGTATACGATGTTAACTGCTAATTCGTAATGCAATACTCAACGTCATGTGCTTCTGATACACAGGGAACTTCCAGCTTTTGGAGCATTCTAAATATAGCAACCTGCGGAACTATATGTTCGCGGTTGTTATTTTGTTGGAGCCACTCTTTGAACGGAACTTCTATATATACCAGTTTTATGTGTGCCTTATAGGTAACGAACAAATCGATCCATTGCGATCGCATTTGACGGGTTATATTGGTTGCATTCCAAACAAAGGGTTGTCTCTTGCGAAGGAATTCCCGTGCTTGTTCTTTCGCAAGCTGCACAGCCCAGCCCGTGGCTGATGTGTCTTCTGGTTTGAGTTTGTACGCTCTGCGAATCGCATCCAGGCTTACCATAGGCCAATCATTGTAATGCTTCTTTATATACCGATCCTTGCCCATACCCGGTAACCCGGAAAGCATAACTACATTTGTTTTTAAATCATCAAATGGTATATAGTCCGGATATGCGTCTTCTTTGTAGAAGTACTTGAATTGTGCCAGCGGTGTAGCAAACAATTTTCGTGAATGCCAACACGTTTGTTCTTCGCAATAAGCGTCAAAGAAATCGATGCGATCCAGTAATTCTTGCTGATCGTAACACATTCGTCCCAATACATCAGCACGCGCGAGTGTAGAAAGTAATTTCATATCCACGCGCAATGAAGCTGCCAGTAATGCTTTGGTGGGATTTTGTTTTTCCATCAGCCAGAGCGGCAGCCCGTGATAGCGTACCAGTGCTGCGATGTGTTCCCGTTGCTGAAACGGTATACCCAGTTCGTACAATAGCCTTCGCGTTGTGAGCTCGCCTTTTCGTGCATGACCATGGGAGGTGATGCGTCCGTTCTCTTCCACTACGGTTGTAGACCGTTTCTCAACATCGTGAAGCAACGCAGCTGTCCAAAGTATTTCCTGCTGCTCGTGGTTTAATGTTTGAAAAGATGGTGCCTCCGTTAGTGCTTTCAATACCATTTGTGTATGTATAGCGACATCACCTTCGGCATGGTGAAGGGAATCCTGTGGTATATTTCGCATGTCGGCAATCCAATCAAATCGCTCCTCCAGGTATTCCCAATCTTTATTTATCGATAATGACCAATTCATATTCTTGCAATTTTAAAATTATACCTGTGGGTATTCCCACAACAACTTTGCTCTCCGCCAGTGGCGTGTCCAATGTTCGTCTGTTTTTACATGTCCTTTACGAACATATTTAAAAACATTATGCATAAAATCGTCCACTGCGTATTCATTTGTATTCCTGCTTACGATGCCTTCGCATGTGCAGGACTCTCCGCTTACTATATCTTGCGAGTCGAGTACACTGCGCTGTTGTGTTAATGTCAGTATATCTTCCCGAAACACTGTTTCCTGATCCGGTTGTACAATCTTTAATTCAGGAACTGTTGGAAAATCGAACATGCCTGCATAGAATTTTACTTCGTCCCAACTCAACCATGTATCATGAATGCGTATGGCAAAAACATAGTAATGATGTTCCAGTTTCCGGTATTCGATTGAATGTATAGCATACAGATTCTCACCGAAGATCTCGATATCGCCGAGGTCATCCTTAATCAACTCCCATCGCTGTCGGATCTCTTTTGTCCATGCAGATACCGTTGGTGCAGCATGCGATCTGGCAAAGACACCGTGGCGACTCAGGCAATTGTTTTCACCGTCCAGTTTCTCGGTGTGTACAATCATTTTTAATCTACTTACATCCGACCAATAGTCACGGTGAATGCGGTCGTCACTGGTTGTGCCCGGTGAAAAAGGATAATGATAGGTTCGTCCATATTTTCTGGAGATACTCATCGTCTTGTAATTTGAATTTGGAAAGTAAATAGAATCGTCCTGATGTGATGAACTTATATATAGCGTGATCGCTATAGGTGTATCACTATTAAGGACTGATTGAATAAGATAATACCATTCTTTCCCGCGAGGACACGGGATACTTTGATAGATGGTATGGTGTTATAAGACGAGCATGTTAAAGTCCCTCGGTTTAAAGGGTTGAACTGTTTTTAAAAGTGTGTTACAAAGATAGAACAAACTTTCGGATGCAAACGGCAAACACTATAAGAAGTTTCAATCGATAGTACATTTATTGTTGTACGATAGGAAAGTACCACGGAGTTCCGAAAAGTCCTTTCATTTCAGCTATAGCAATTTCATCGCCTATAGATGTAAGTTCGTACTCGTCTGAATTTACGGTTACCTTTTCGATCTTCTCAGCATCGTGCCAGGATGTAACAATGATATAGTATGTGGTGCTGCGGCCTTTGCTTATTTCTTTTTGAACAATGTTGGTTTTATAGTATTTAGGGGAAGAACTATCGAACAGACAGTTTGATACAGTATACGCGCCAAAGCTATAGGAGTATGCAAGAATGACCAAAGTGAATATGACAAAGTAATCCTGTGCGCTTCTGAACGTGGGAAGTTTGGTGGCAATCAGAATAAGTATAATTAATATGATAGCAAATGTACCTGTGGTAACCCAGAGTTGATTATACTCTAATATGTTATAATCGAACAGCGCACGAAGTGAAAGACTGAGCCCGGCCATAATGAAACCCGTTGCGACCGATGGATATGCGTTGTTTCTGCGTTCATCCACACGGAGTAACCCACGGTACAGGTATAGCAGAATGATAATAATTGCCGGGTACGCTATACCGATGATTAGTACAACCGTATAAAATACGGGGTAGAATGTCATCCAAAAGAATAATACAAAGCCCACAGCATTGGTGATCTTGGCTGTTCGTCTTGCTTCAGCCAGTCGATGCTCGCGTGCCTGTTGAGAAAGCCCGAGTGTGTCATCGTTCAGAATACTCTTTTCATGATCGGTAAGTTCCTGATCATTCAAGTCTGTAAATGTTGAAGAGAGCCACGCTGTGATCTGGTCTGCTTTTTCGATATAAGTACTTGTCTTAATCTTTTTGTCTGTTGGATTTTTAGGGATTATAAATATACCGTTGCGTTCAATCTTGTACCCGAGAATAGCATCAAACTTAAGTGTTCTTGTGCTGAGTGGATTTATACCTGTTATATAATCTCTGCCTATAATGAACTTGCTCTGTATGGTATCAATAAGGCCATAGGCAAACAGGCATGTCATAACGAGCGCGACAATAGCAAGTAATGTTGATAGGAGCGGACTAATGTCTTCATCCGTGAAGATGAAGAAAATGGAAGAGAGAAAAGCTGCAATGATAAGGGGTGCGAAGATGTATATAAAAATTCTCCAGCCTTTCGCGATTCGGTAAATGCCTTGCATGGTGTGTATGTAATTTTCAAAATTAGTAAATGTGTTTGGATATAAGAGCGCTTGAAAAAAAGAAACCCCCGGGTCTATCCGAGGGTTTGAAATTGTTTCAACTATTGGCCAGTGGTCTGCTACGATGCTATGAAATGGTTTGTTTTTAAATGGTGAGGTATGTTCAACATGCCAATGATAGCGATGACTGTCTCCATGCAGGAGCTTATTGATATGCGGCCAAAGATTATGACGGTCTATGTAATTGGATAATTCACTCTCCCTTCTTTTGAGATCAACGTCCAGTATACGAACTTTTGTAATCATCCTGGGACTGATCTTTAATACAAAGCGCCATGCTTCGGTGAATATGTATACATTTACAGGTGTCTTACTCCAGGCGTGATGAGTTAATACCTCATGAAAGCATGCCCGTTCTTCATCTGTGAATTTCTTGCTGAAGAATTCTTTTTCATCGGGTCTTCGTAGCGCCTGTTCTCGTATCACATATACTTTCCTCCCGTGCAGTCTTCGTTTTTTCTTGAAATCCTTTCGCCAGCTGTATTCGGTCGTGTTGATCTTGTCCAGGATTTGCTGATAAAATATACCTTGCTTGGTCCTTCTTACATCGTCTCTTAAAACGAAACATCGCATCCATCCATTTTGGACAGGTGGTTTGAGTTCCTCCCATCCCAGAGAATGTATGCCATTTCTTATAGCTTTATATTCTCTGTAAAGTTTCAGTAGTTCTTTGTCAAATGCATCACGTTGCGCTCGCTTCCTCCTGCGAAGCGAGCGAATACGACTTGAGTTAATATAGTATTCTATTTCATTTGAAATATTGGTACTCATAATTTTAATCTTTAGCCATCCGAACAATCTTCGGATGAAATTTACCTTCAATATCCACCAGGGTATTTTGACTTTTCATGATCATCCCGATGTCTTTATAGGCACCAGGTGATTCTTCTGTACTGCCTCCGATGAGTGTTACTTTCTCGGCTTGCAGTAGTTTCTTCATGCTGCTCATAGTAACAGACTCTCGGGCTTTTTGTCGCGACATCTTGCGACCGGCACCGTGCGCAGCAGAATTTAATGATGCTTCATTTCCCAGTCCACGTACAATGAATCCCGGAGCAGTCATGCTGCCCGGTATAATTCCATATATACCGTTGGCTGCCGGTGTTGCTCCTTTACGATGAACGATATACTCGTTACCATCGGCCAGGGTTTCGCGCCATGCAAAGTTGTGATGGTTCTCTACGGTCTTCAGAACTTTTGCCCCGAGCGCTTTGCAAAGGTTATAATGTATCCGCTCATGACATGCTTTCGCATATTCTCCGGCAAGGTTCATGGATAGCCAGTACTCTTCACCTTCGGCACTGTCCAGTGTAAGCCAGGCAAGTTGCCTGGCTTCACGCGGAAGCTTGCAACGGTTCATCGCTATAGCCGTATAGTGTTGCGCTATATTTGCTCCGAGACTTCTTGATCCGGAGTGCGATAGTATAGCCGCATAGTTGCGCGGTGGTAATCCGAGCGTATTGCTTTCGTAAAGCTCTACCGTACCAAACTCTACAAAGTGATTGCCGGAGCCTGAACTTCCCAGTTGCTTTACAGCTTTACCGTGAAGACGCTTCAACAGATTTGTCATCTGAAAATCCGGATGATCGAGTATAGGGTGCTCTTGCGCTTGTTCAAGCTCACCATCATTGCCGAAGTGAGTTTCGCGTTCCAGCACTTTCTTTAATTCGTGTGTGCGATGCTCGGTATAGCTTGACGGCAGATCGAGAATACTAAGTGCCATGCGGCAACCAATGTCCATCCCAACACCATAAGGTATAACAGCATGGTGTGTTGCGAGCACGCCACCAATCGGTAAGCCATAGCCGTGATGCGCATCCGGCATTAGCGCACCTTTAGCTGCGATAGGCAGTCGCATGGCCAGCTCCATTTGCTGAATGGCGTTGGTATCGATGTGCTTGTTGCCAAACACGTCAAAGTGCCGCGGTTTATCTTCCAGTAGGTATGTGGTGCTCGCTGCTGTCTCAATGAGCGGAGTTATAAGTTTATGTGCCAGTATACTGAGTGTTGCATGCTGCGTGTAGCGATGCGGTTGTTCGAGTACATCGGCCAGTAATGTTAATTTTTCTTCGTTGGGTGTGTGCTTGAAGTGCCGGTTCATCAGGTTTAAGGCCAGGCTTCGTGCTACATCCGTTGGAAATTGAATGACCTGAAGGTCTTTTATATTGAGTTTTTGTTTGCCCATAAAAGGTTTACAATAAGGGCATAGTCGTACGCATAGGAATAGCATTCCTTTACTGAAAGAGCAAAGTATATCTGTATCGAAACGGAATACAGCCATGCGTATAGCGTTACGAATGCAATCCTTGCAAGACTATGCCTGAAATTTTACTTGTTTGATTTTTTTGGTAGAAATGCCGAACCACGTCCGGTAAAATGTTACCGGAGCGGGTTATTTGAAGATATGTAGATTTAGCACCAGCATAAATTTTCTCCCTCGCTTAAAATAAAACATTGGATGAGGTGAAATGCTTTTGCAAAGGTAATGCGTTTTATGATACGGCAATGTGACGTTTAAAAATAATTATAACACACGCGCACTGCGATCGAGAAAACAATTGTATCCCGTACCATACTTTCGGATTCAATTATTTAATTTTGATTGTCGAACGAATGTATTTGATTTCGTTCTTTGTACTAACCCATACGTCATTATGACTATCGATGATATAGTTTCCTTGCTTTCGGATATAGCAGGTCCTGATCAGATCAAGGCCGATCGAACCACTACACCGCATGCCGTCATAGTCGATAAGACTAAACTTGTTGAGGTGTGCAGTAAGCTTCAGAAAAATGCTTCAACATACTTTGATATGCTGTCGTGTGTAACCGGTATAGATAACGGTACACAGGCAGGCACGATGGAGGTGGTATATAATCTTTATTCCATTCCCTATAATTTTCAGTTGACTATAAAGGTAATTTTGCCGCGCGAGAATCCCGCGGTAGAAACAGTTACACATCTGTGGAAATCTGCCGACTGGATGGAACGCGAAATATTCGATATGTATGGTATTGTATTTACCAACCACCCTGACCTGCGCAGAATATTAATGCCTGCCGACTGGGAAGGCTACCCGTTACGGAAAGATTATACACACCAGGAATACTATCGCGATATCAAAGTAGAATATTAACAAACTCAAAGCTCGCAGCTCTCAACTCACAGCTCTAAAGAAATGTCAACGGATCGTATACAGTATAAATATAAAGAAGGAAGCCTGGTGCTTTCGGAACCGAACAAGCTAAAGCCGGAGAACCTGCGGTCGGAAGAGATGATTATCAATCTCGGACCACAGCACCCTTCTACGCACGGTGTGTTGCGCCTGGAAGTGCTGATGGATGGCGAGATCGTGAAAGAGGTAGTGCCACACATCGGGTACCTGCACCGTTGCTTTGAGAAGCATGCTGAGAATCTTCCCTATAACCAGGTAATACCGTTTGTTGACCGGCTCGATTACGTTGCTGCCATGAGCAATGAACATGTATATGCCATGGGTGTTGAGCGTATGCTGGGAATTGAAAACCAGATTCCAAAACGCGTAGAGTATATACGGGTGTTGATGGCNNTCATGCGCGATCGCGAACATATACTGCGCTTGCTTGAGTGGGCTTCGGGTGCCAGGTTGCTATATAACTATATCTGGATCGGTGGTTTGTTTTACGATATACCGGTTGGCTTTGAAGATCGCTGCCGCGAGTTTGTAAACTATATAAAGCCGAAGCTGCAGGAACTTGAAACAGTTCTGATTGATAATAGGATTTTTATCGATCGTACGGCCAATGTAGGTGTATTGCCGCTTGACCTGGCTATAAACGCTGGTGTAACGGGACCTATACTGCGTGCGTCAGGCTTGCGTCTGGACTTGCGCAGGGTTGATGGTTACTCGGTATATCCCGAACTTGACTTTGATGTACCTATCGGGGAAGGTAAGATGGGTAAGGTTGGTGACTGTTGGGACAGGACGTATGTGCGTTACGTTGAATTACATGAGTCGTTAAAGATTATTGAACAGTGTCTTGATAAACTTACCGGAGAGCATACACGCTCACGTGATTTCGATCCGCAGGCGTTAGTGCCCAAGAAGATCAGACCGAAGGCGCAGGATTTTTATATTCGTGGCGAGATCCCGAAAGGTGAGCTTGGCTTTTTCTTTCGCGCGGATGGCCGCAATGATATACCTTTCAGGTGCAAGTGTCGGTCATGCAGCTTTACAAATCTTTCTGTGCTACCGGATATATCGAAAGGTATACTGGTGGCAGACCTGATCGCTATTATCGGTTCGATCGATGTGGTGATGGGGGAGGTGGACAGGTGATCAGTATGGGCTGAAGATAGCAGCCATATTTATGCTAAAGCCGGGGAGTATATCTTCACCTGATAACAATTCTGTAAATAGTTTTACGATCACATCACCGTTGGTCCGGTATACGGTAGTTATTCTTTTCCCGGGATTTACCATCCAGGCTAACTGGCAGCCGTTGTCAATCCACTCTTTCATTTTCTCTTCAAGATAGGAAAGCGTGTCAGAGGATGATATAATTTCGATGACAAAATCCGGACAGATGTGTGTGAATTTCTGACGTTCGGCCATCGGAATATTTTCCCAGCGTTCTTTCTTTGTAAAGGCCGCATCGGCAGCACGTATTGCATGGTTGGGTAAAGTAAAGCCTGCACTCGAATCGAATGCGTACCCTGATTTCTTTTCTTTATTCCAGATGCCGAGTTCGGTGGCAATATCAAAATTGCAGCGACCCGTTTCAGACCATGTTGGTTCCATTACAATGATATCTCCTAACGAATTTCGTTCGACCTGGTAGGGCTCGTTATTTCGACAGAAATAGAAGAATTGATCGTCAGACATTTATCACAACTTTATTTATAAAGATAATTTTGTGTGCACGTTTTATGAGGGTTCATCGCAATATATTTTTATTCTGTATTGTCCACAGTGATAAGAGTATATATTACCTTTAGGTGGTACAATATTTTACGGTAGAATATTTAAGTTTAGAATTCTTCCTGAAGTAATATATACGATGCCATGATCAGGATACTTTCATCTCAACAAATAAGAGCGCTGGATGCGCATACAATCCAGCATGAACCAATAACATCCATCGATCTTATGGAACGCGCGTGTCGCGCATTTGTTAATTGGTTTACGGAGAAATTTAATGGCGCACATACCGTTGCTGTTGTGTGTGGTACGGGTAACAATGGTGGCGATGGACTCGGTATAGCACGTATGCTGCGGGAGTGGAGCTACCCGGTAAAAGTATTTGTAATTCGCGGATCGTCTGAAACGGAAGATTTTAAAACTAATTTAGAGCGACTGAAGGGTAAAGCGGAGATCGTTGAAGTAACCTCGCTGGATAAAGATATATTTTCAGGATACGATATAGTGATCGATGCTATATTTGGTTCAGGTCTTACGCGTCCGGTAGAAGGAGTTTTTGCCCGGGCCATACACTTCATGAACGAATCGGATGCTCTACGCATTGCTGTAGATATACCTTCCGGTTTATTGGCTGATAAAGCTTCGAAAGGCGAAATCTTTAAAGCGCATTATACCGTAACATTTCAACTGCCGAAGCTTGCGTTTCTTTTCCCCGGCAACCATGTATATACCGGAGCATGGTGTATGGTAGATATAGGTCTGAACAAGTCATTCATAAAAGAACAGCAAACCGCTCACTATTATATCACCGCCAAGGATATAAAGAAAATATTGAAGCCACGATCGAAGTTTGATCATAAGGGAACGTATGGTCATGCGTTGCTTATTGCAGGTAGCTATGGAAAAATGGGAGCAGCGTTGTTATCGGGTAGGGCAGTGCTTCGTGCCGGTGTAGGTCTGCTCACGATACATGTACCTGCATGCGGCTATATAATTTTGCAAAGTTCTATTGCCGAAGCTATGGCAAGCATTGATGAACATGAACGTTTCATCACAACGATTCCTGCACTGGATAAATATACTGTTGTTGGTATTGGTCCGGGACTCGGTCAGGATAAGTTAACGGTTAAAGCATTTCGTAAGTTGCTTGAAGATTTCAGGAAACCTGTGGTACTTGATGCAGATGCATTGAATATACTTTCGGATAATCGAGAGTTGTTGCCGCTGGTGCCTGCAGGAAGTATACTTACGCCACATCCCAAAGAGTTTGAACGATTGGTTGGTAAATGGACAGATGATTTTGATCGTCTTGAAAAACAAAAGTCGCTGGCAAAACAATTAAAGTCTATGGTGGTATTGAAGGGAGCGAATACATCTATAGCCGCTCCGGGTGGTGAGGTATATTTCAACTCCACGGGAAATCCCGGTATGGCTACGGGCGGAACGGGCGATGTGCTCACTGGAATCTTAACAGGCCTGCTGGCACAGGGATATTCTTCTGTTGATACTGCTGTGGCCGGTGTTTACCTGCATGGACTTTCCGGAGATATTGCAGCGCGCGAAAAGGGAATGGTATCGCTTATCGCTTCCGATATCACCGAATTTTTGCCGGCTGCATTCAAACGGATCATCAACGAACAAAAAGTTTAACCGATCGCGTCTATTAACGTTGTACTCTAGTGCTGGAATTTTACTTTTGATACTTTAAAATATTTGCATGCAGCTATCAGACAAGATCAAACACACCATTCGTGATGTTTACGATTATCCCAAGCCAGGTATAGTTTTCAAAGACATAACGCCTGTGTTGTCTGATCCGGCACTCATGCATGAAATAGCCCAACAACTTAAACGAGATTTTCAAGGCCAAAAGCTGGATGCTATCGCTGCCGTAGAGGCGCGTGGATTTATCTTCGGATCGATCCTGGCGCACGAACTTGGCTGCAGGTTTATACCTATCCGCAAAGCCGGCAAGCTTCCCTATAAAGTAAAACAAAAAGAATACGACCTGGAATATGGCACTGCGTGTATTGAAGTACATGAAGATGCTATTCAACCCGGCTGGCGTGTGCTGGTGCAAGACGATCTGCTGGCTACAGGCGGAACGGCTGGTGCTGCCGCAGAATTGATTGAAAGCTTTGGCGCCACGGTTGCCGGTTTTTCCTTCATTATTAACCTGAGTTTTTTGCCGGGATATAAACTTCTGAAGGAGCGTTTCGGTGTAGACTCACATTTTTTGACTGAATATTAACCTTATTGCCGTCAAGTTTGTTTGAGTGGTATGGATGAACCTGGTCATATTCCGATGTTCCCGCTGGCTATATTGCCCTTACCGGGTGAACTTGTACCGCTTCATATTTTCGAACCACGCTATCGGCAATTGTTACAGGATGCTGAGACCAATGATATAACGTTTGGTATTTATTTCAGTCATGAGATCAACCAGGCAAGATTAGGTTCACTCATGCGCCTGGAGAGTGTTATTAAACGATATGCCGGTGGAGAGTCTGATATCATTGTAAAGTGTGAGGATGTTTTTTATATGGACAAGCTCTCGCTTACCTATAAATCGAAAATGTATCCGGGCGGTGATGTTCGCTTTCACCAGGTGGATGTTAATAAGGTACCTTCACCTGCGTTGTATGAATTGTTTCTTGACTATTTGAAGAGTCGCAACATCAGTCAGTACAGCACGCCTTTCTCGGTATATCAAATTGCCTGCGAGCTTAGTCTCGATCTGAACGATCGGTATAAATTTCTTCGGTTACCACACGATAGGCATGATCACTTTTTGCTGAACAGAATTCGCTATCAATTGCATTTGCTGAGCAGCGAAGCAAAAAGTAAAGATGTATACCATCTTAACTGATCATAATTTTTATTTAGTACTGCTGATCTGAATCCCTTCTCTTTTATTCTCCGTTATAGGCCTGCTCTGTGAAAGGGCATTCGTTACCTTTTCGGTGACACGCTTTAACAAACAATTAACGTTTGTACTGAAACATAAATCTATAGCGAGGCGTCTTTGAGGTATATATTTAAAAAAGACCCTTATGAAAAAGATCCTTTCGATTTTAATGCTGCTTACTATAGGCAGTGCAGCGTTTGCTATGTATGCGGAGAATCCAGCACCGGTTAGTGGTGTTGGTATTATGAAGAAAGGCCACACCTTTCATGTGTTTTACAAGGGGACAAAACTATCGGATGTGAAAATCTTCATTCGTGATGAGAAGAATGATCTTGTGTTTACTGAAATAATTCGCAAGACTGATGGCTTTGTTCGTCCCTATAATTTTACGCAACTGGAAGATGGCGAGTATACTGTTGAAGTGATCGACTGTGTACAACGCCAGGTTCAGAAAATAACACATGGAATAAACCCACCCGATAAGCTCGCTCACGTGGTTCGTGTATCTCCAACAGAGAATAAATTTTTATTAACTGTTCCGAATAAAGTACATAATACTATTTCGGTAAAGATTTATGGAGCCAAACACCAGTTAGTATACGAAGAGTTGCTGGAGATTAGTGATGATTTTGCCAAGCTGTATAATCTCAATCAGATCAACGATGACTTTTCGTTTGAGATCACTGATGAAGAAGGAAATGTTAAAGTTTTGTCTCGTTAACAAATAACATTTTCAGAAACCGCGTTCTTGTAGAATAATATAGCAAAGGCAGTCATTCCAATGACTGCCTTTTTTGATTGATAAAGATGCTATACCAGCCAGTAGTGCAAACGTTGTATAGAATTGAATCATACTGAGAGCGTTTGCACCAGGTATATATACCCTCTTTTGAATGATTTCTTCTTTGAAATTTCTGCAAACGTTATTTATAGTTAAAAAAAATGTTTCCTTACAACAGTCGGCCTTGAGTAATGCTGCCACGTTACATTTGTATCGTAAACAAAAAACAAACAAAGTCGATTATGAAAATTAGATCACTTTTCATTGCAGCGCTCGTAGTAGTAAGTGCAAACGTGATGGCTCTTGGAAAGGAAGAGCCTGCCAACAACAAAGGTCTGGCTGTGGTACCTGTTAAAGGTGCAGAAGTATTCAAAGTAATTTACAAAGCTGAGAACGCTGGTAAAATCAAATTGAATATTTACAACACAAAGTCTGAATTGGTTTTTACTGAAACATTTACTGGTACAGATGGTTTCATCTGCCCGCTGAATTTCTCAGGTCTTCAATTCGGTGAGTATACAATCGAGTTAATCGATGGTACAGGTAAGAAAACTGAAAAAGTAAACTATAAACCTGTTAGCGCATCTCCTAAGAATGTACACATCGCTAAATTAGCGAATGAGAATGGCAAATTCCTCGTGTCTGTATCTTCTACAGGAAGCGAACAGATCAATGTTAAGATCTACGATGCTGCCAACAATCTTGTTCACAGCGAGAACAAAACAGTTGATGGTAACTTCGCTCAACTTTATACTGTAAAGAATGTAACAGGTTCACTGACATTCGAAGTGACAGATAAAGCTGGTAACACTAAAACTGTTAGGTTCTAAGAATTAACATAATTCATTAACCGTATGAAAGCCTTCCCTCACGGGAGGGCTTTTGTATTTATAGCCTTATATATAAAATACAACAATAAATTATGACTTTTGTCTATAGTGAATGCTGACAGAATGCATTTTGAATTTTAACTGAAATCGCTACTTTTACCCTATCGCAAACGATTAACGTAAACTATCCTATGAAAAAAATTCTTGTCCCGACTGACTTTTCCAAACCGGCTGCTATTGCAGCGGACGTAGCTGCAGACATTGCCAGACGCTCCGGTAGTGAAATCACATTGCTTCATGTAATTGAAGAAGCTACAGAAGGTTCTATCAACATTGAAGGAGAAGCTACTTATGGCGGGAACTGGGAAGAGAAGTTGTTCACGGCAAAGCTTATCGAGAAAGCCAAGAAGCAAATGGAGAAGTTCGCTTCCGAGTCAAGATTTGAAGGCTTGAAAGTGCGCCAGAAACTAAGAATAGGAACTCCTTTTCATGGGATGAATGCAATCATCACCGAAAACAAAGTTGACCTGGTAGTGATGGGAACATCAGGCCGCACAGCACTGGAGCAAATGATCATCGGCTCCAATACCGAGAAGGTTGTACGCCATGCAAATTGTCCTGTGTTAACCGTGCAAAACAAACCGGCTACCAAAGAATTTAAGGATATCGTATATGCTACATCCATGGATAAGGATGAAGAAGTATTCTCTAAAATAGTAAGAAGAACACAGCAGGTTTATGATTCAACCATTCACCTGGTGCGCATCAATACACCATCTAACTTCCAGCGCGATGCCGTGGTGAAAAAGTATATGGAGAGCTTCGCGAAGAAGCTTCAGTTGAAAAACTATACGATCAATGTGTTCAACGACATCAGCGAAGAAGAAGGTATCATCTACTTTGCTGACAGCATTAATGCAGATATGATCGCTATGGCAACGCACGGCCGTACAGGTTTTGCACACGTACTGGCCGGAAGTATAGCAGAAGACGTGGTGAGCCACTCGAAACGTCCGGTGCTTACATTCGTAACCAAGGCTAGAAAATAAAAGTCATAACTCATTGGCATAAAGGCCGTTTCGCGTCATGTGAAGCGGCCTTTTCTTTTTTGTTATCTTTAGATTGATTTCAGCGGACAAGATTTAAAGGAATCGAACCCTTACGATTCTGTCAACGTTCGCTGCGATCCGTTAAACAACTACACTAACCTCCTTATCCAGTTACACATGGAGTACCTGCTGTTTGTCCTTCTCCTGATCACATTCATTATTCTGATCACGATAAAGAATAACTTTTCTTCTCAACTGCTCCTGCTTCAAAAGAAGATGGATGATCTGGCGCGTGATATCACACGCTTGCAGAACAAAGTCATTGAGCAACCGGTGGTTATTAAAACGGAAGAGAGAACAGTTGTTGCAGAGAAGCC
>DJFR01000150.1:15016-29329 GCA_002432545.1 Flammeovirgaceae bacterium UBA5867
TTGCCTCCTATAGAATTGAACCCGCCACGTGTAACCACTCCGTTGCCACCCGGAAAGCCGGGCTTCTTTGAGCGCAACCCGGATATGGAAAAATTCATTGGTGAGAACCTGGCAAACAAGATTGGTATCGGTATACTGGTGCTCGGTATAGGCTTCTTTGTGAAGTATGCTATCGACCAGGACTGGATCAACGAGATTGGTCGTGTGTTCATCGGTATAGCGTGTGGTGGTATATTAATAGGTGTAGCGCATCGCATGCGTAAAACATTTGCTGCGTTTAGTTCTGTATTGGTAGGTGGTGGTATAGCTGTGTTGTACCTGACGATTGCTATCGCTTTTCATGAGTATCATATATTCAGTCAAACAGCTGCATTTATACTCATGGTAATTATTACCGGGTTTACCATTGTATTGTCGCTGGCCTATAATCGTATTGAACTTGCTGTGCTTGGTATACTCGGTGGTTTTGCCTCGCCCTTCATGGTGAGTACCGGTGAAGGTAATTATGTAGTGCTTTTTATCTATATATTAATTCTGGATGTTGGTATGCTGGTGCTTGCATACTACAAGAAGTGGAACTTGGTTAATATCATAGCCTATATCTTCACTTTGATCTTATTCGGTTCATGGCTCGGTGCGCAGTATGATGCCGACAATGTGTCGATGATGCGTGGCGCCATTGTGTTTGCTACTTTATTCTACCTGGTGTTCTTTGGTATGAACATCATCAATAATATTCGTAACCGTACATCTTTTAAAGCTATAGAGATAACGCTGCTGCTTAGCAATACATTCTGTTACTATGCAGCGGGTATGTATATACTTGATAATCCTGCAGGAGAGAACTTTAAAGGATTGTTCACGGCTGCTCTTGGTGTATTTAACTTCATCTTTGCTTACTCACTCTATAAAAATGAGCGTGTAGACCGCAATCTTGTGTTCTTGCTCATCGGTCTTGTACTTACGTTTATAAGTCTTGCAGCGCCCGTGCAACTGGAAGGAAACTATATCACACTCTTCTGGGCGGCAGAAGCGGTGTTGCTGTTATGGCTCTCGCAGAAATCAGGAATAAAACTGATGAAGCTGGCTTCAGTTGTTGTTATGGGACTGATGATTATCAGCCTCCTGATGGATTGGGAACAACTATACTTTGATGGATCATCCGAACTTACGGTTATTATCAATAAAGCCTATATCACCGGTATAGCAGTGTTGCTTTCCATTGCCGGTACACTTTACTTCCTGAAGTTTGAGACGGATGAGTACCAGGAATATGTGAAGCCTTATCGATTGCTCTTGAATTTTGGTGGTATCCTGTTGTTGTATGCTTCGCAGTTCCTGGAGTTGCAATATCAGCTTCCGCGATTTGTGGATGACTTCGCTGCGGTACTGATCATTATCGGTTGCTACAACTTACTTTTTATAACCGGGTTGCTATTGGCTGAACATAAACTCGCTTTACCGGCACCACTTCGTCAGTGGTTTGCAGGATGGGGAGTGATTGCTATACTTTCGTTTTTATTCTTCTACCACGCGCAAACCATTGAGGCCCGCGATAGCTACCTGTTAGGAAATTCAACCTTTACCGGCTTCGGGTTTCACTATGTATATATAGGTTTGTTGTTGATAATTTCCATGCTTACACTGAAGCGCGTGCAACAACTCACAAGTTTTAATGAGTCAACTTATAATGCCTACTCATGGTTCTATATTTCGTTCTTTATATTCCTGGCGAGTGCCGAGCTCGATCATACGGTGTTGCTGATCGGCTATTCCGATCCTGACTCGATCTATTATATACTCTCGCAAAATCACAAGATTGGTTTCCCGATACTGTGGGGTGTAGCATCGTTCCTGCTCATCGCCATCGGCTTGAAAACCAAGAAAAAGCATTTGCGTATCATCTCCTTAACGCTGCTGCTGGTAACACTGGTAAAACTTTTCGTGGTTGATATTCGTGGAATTTCAGAAGGCGGGAAGATTGCAGCATTCATATCGCTGGGTATATTATTGCTGGTGGTTTCGTTTATGTATCAACGCCTCAAGAAGTTATTATTGGCTGACGAACCTGTGCAGAACAGCGATCAAACTGAAGAGAAATGATGAAACGATATTTAGGTATAGCATTTTTAAGTATAGCGTTTTTGCCGGCTGTGGCGCAGCAGTTTAAAGCTGAAGCAACATTGCCTGCAACGGATGCTGATGGTTTCTACCGAGTGCTGATCACTCCGGAAGCATCTACATATCCAAACCAGACTTTCAGCAATGTGCGACTATACGATGCGCAGCAAAAGGAAGTGCCCTATATATTGGAGCAGGAGCAACCTGTTTATCAGCGGGAACAATTTCGGGAATATACTATTCTTGAGAAGAAACAGGAACCGGGTTGCTGCACAACGCTTATTCTGGAGAATCGCGATAAAGCTGCCATCAATAATATAAATCTGCTTATTCGTAATGCAGAGGTGGTGAAGGAGGCTACACTTTCCGGTAGTGATGATCAGAAGAGCTGGTTTGTTATCAAAGAAAAGTTTACACTTCAGTCTATCGACAATCCGAACGATGCATCGGCAATGAAGGTGGTAAACTTTCCATTGAGTAATTATACCTATTACCAGTTACGCATCAATGACTCCACACAGGCACCGCTCAATATTATTAAAGCGGGTTACTACAATGCCCTTACATCAGAAGGTGCCTATACAAAAGTAGCTCCGCGAAGTATAGCGACATCCGATAGCATCAAACAGAAAAAAACGTATATACATGTGCTGTTCGATACGTTGCGTCTGCTCGATAAAGTTGAGCTGTCGTTAACAGGCACCCCGTATTTTATGCGCCAGGTAGATGTGTTTGAGCGACAAACCCGAAATACAAAGAAAGGCGCAAGAGATTATTACGAGTTCGTTACAACCTTCGGTATCAGTTCTGCCGGTGAGGCCATTGTTCATTTACCCATGGTGAAAACGCGTGAGCTTGTGCTGGTAGTGGATAATAAAGATAATCCTTCTCTTACGGTGTCGTCAGTCAGTGTACACCAGCTTAACCGTTACCTGGTGGCTTGGTTGAAGAAAGGAGAGAAATATACATTGCGCTTTGGAGATGAGCAGCTCGCAGAACCATCATACGATCTGGCTTTTTTTAAAGACAGTCTTTCGTATCAGTCAACTGTGCTAAAAGTACAGGATGTGCACGCTATACAGGCAGCTGCTAAAAAAGAAGAGTCGCCAACATTCTTTACGGACAAACGCGTTATCTGGGTGGCTATAATACTGGTGATTGGTATACTCGGCTTTATGTCCGTGCGACTTATCCGCGAAACGAATTCACAAAAGAAGGTATAACAACGGCTATACCTTCTTCTGAAGAATTATATACTTACTGTGGGAACTTGAATGATTGTCGCGCAATCATCTTCCAGCTTCCGCCTTGTTTCTGCCAAACAATCAATACACCAAGTTTTACATTACCGGGTTTGCCACCGTCATTTGTTTTGGCGGTGAGCGTGTGGCGTACCAGCGCTACATTTCCAACGATGCTGATCGTCTGGTCTGTCAGATCGATCGTAACAAAATCAGAATTGCCATTGGTAAGATTATCAACAAAGGCAGCCTTGTCTTCAATTTTGCCTGCGGAGTGTCCGTAGGTAAGTTCGTTGGCAGCAAGTTTCTCTAACGTAGCCTTGTCGCTGTCCACCATTGCTTTGCGCAGGGTCTCAACAGCGGTTGCTACTTCTTTTTCTTCGGCAGATTGTGCTTGGGTTGTGGTTGCTATACTCATGAGTAATACGAAGAGGGTTAAAATAATTTTCATAACTATATATATTAACGAAGTGGCCTGTTAAACAAATGCACTTTGTCCGGTAATAGCACGCCCCACAATCAGTGTGTTGATCTCTTTCGTACCTTCATACGAATAGATTGCTTCGGAGTCGGCAACAAAACGCGCTATATCATACTCGATCAATATACCGTTACCACCAAACAACTCACGCGCATGGCTCACTATATCACGTGTGCGCAACGTACAGAATACTTTGGCAAGCGAAGCCTGTTCATCGGTAAGTTTACCTACATCCTGCAACTGCGAAAGTCTGCATACCATAGTTTGCATGGCCGTAAGGTTGCTCAACATTTCCACCAGTAAATCCTGTACCATCTGGAAGCTGCTGATCGTTCTGCCAAACTGTTTGCGTTCGTTGGTATAGTGCAGTGCACTTTCGTATGCACCGCGCGCACAGCCTACAGCCTGCCATGCTACACCGGCACGCGTCATGCGCAATACTTTAGCAGTATCTTTAAATGAAGAAGCATTCTGCAGGCGATTGCTTTCGTGTACTTCACAATTGGTGAGGGTGATGAGTGCATTCTGGACAATACGCAATGCCATCTTTCCTTTGATCTTATCAGCCTGAAAACCTTTGGTGCCTTTCTGCACGATGAAACCTTTTACATTACCATCATCGAGGTCGCGTGCCCAGATCACAACAAGATCAGCAAACGTAGCATTGCCAATCCATTTCTTCTGTCCATTCAGAACCCACGTATCGCCTACACGCTTGCACGTACAGGTTAATCCGCCAGCAGCACCGGAGCCAACTTCGGGCTCTGTCAATCCAAAGGCTCCGATCAGTTCCATCTTCTGCATGCGTGGCAACCACTGCTGTTTCTGTTCTTCACTGCCGCAGTAATATATACTTCCCATCGCGAGTCCGCTTTGCACACCGAAGAATGTGGAGGTAGAGCAATCAACACGTGCCATCTCCATCGCGAGAAAACCTTCCAGCAGACTCGACATTCCCGGGCAGCCATATCCCTGGTAAGTAAGACCACAGATGTTCAGCTTCGCCATCTCCGGAATGATGTGATGCGGAAATTCATCTTTGAGCCAATATTCATTTGCTATAGGTTTGATATGCTCCTGCATAAATTCACGCACCTTCAACTGTATAGCGCGCTCTTCCGGAGTAAGCCATTGATGCAGGTCATAGAAATCTCCATCGATCTCCGGAAACTCATGTTTCTTTTTACCGCCCTCCATATACTTCATCAGCTTCTGCAGGTCTTCACCTTTCATACTGCTGACGAGACTTACCATTTTGGAAATATCTACTTTCTCGGAAAGTTTACCGATCTGATCCAGATCCAGTTGTTGCAATAACCCAACTGTTGATTTTATTTTCTTGAATATCGACATGCATCTATAGTTGTTGAAGAACGAAGATAGAACAAAGTCGTCAGCAGGCAAAAGCCGGCAGGGTAGAGCGGCAATTACAGCGGGAGAGAGGAGGAATGGTGTTATTCAGTATCCGGAGATATACTTTTGGGGCGGGATGTTTTAGGAGCAGTTTCCTGCCACGATAAGTTGAGCGCATCTTCAAACATGGATTTACGTACACGCTTCAATTCAATGCACGTCCAGCCGCGTTTACCCCACGCACCTTTTACCGGGTAAAATATAGTATTGTTGTATTTGCAGAATACCGATTGATCGACCAGGGATAATTTTACTACGGCACGTTTTTCGGCCGGCCACAACGTGAGGAATATACGTTTCTTGACGCGATAGGATGGCCGACCCCAATGATCGTGCTCATCGGTTTCCGGAAGGGCCAGCGCCAGGGTGCGTACGGTTTCAAGATCAACCATGTACTGATAATTTTAACAGGCTAAATATATATAGTTTTTGGTGTTTGCAATTGTATGAATGCGACATATTGCCAAATGCTATAGATTTCGTCTCTTCATTTCACCGACAGCATGCTGTGCGGCACGTGCTGTTAACGCCATGTATAGTATAGATGGACTCTGGTTGCCGGTGCTCGTCATGCAGGCGCCATCCGTTACAAATACATTTTTGCAATGATGCAACTGGTTCCACGCATTGAGCAACGATGTCTTCGGATCTTTTCCCATACGACAACCGCCCATCTCGTGAATGTCAAGTCCCGGAGGTTGTTGTGTATCGTATGGATCAACATTTTTACAGCCTGCCTGCTCCAGCATGTCAGTGCTTTGTGTAAGAAAATCCCTGACCATCTT
Organism: Flammeovirgaceae bacterium UBA5867; assembly: GCA_002432545.1. Lineage (GTDB taxonomy): Bacteria > Bacteroidota > Bacteroidia > Cytophagales > Cyclobacteriaceae > Ohtaekwangia. Next base: position 21,058 of record DJFR01000150.1, read on the forward strand.
CTCATCGTTGTCATCATACGCAACCGATGTTACCAGCAGCGGTATACCCCACTGATCTTTCTCTGTATCGCTAAGTCGTACGTGGTTGTTTTCTTTTGGTATAGTTTCTCCCTGCATATACATATAGGCGCGCCACGTACCCGATGATGCCACGGCATCTTTCAGTGCAGCACCACACGCGGCATCTACCACTTCCTGCTTGCCACGGGTGCGGTAGGCGCCAACGAAGGTAGTAAAGCCTCCGATATAGTCCGTGTCCTGTTTGCCCAGATTACGATAATTGGCCAGGATAGGTTCGGTGGGATTTCGACCGTAGTAATATTGATCGTCAAATCCATCGATCGGTGCACTGACAGATGCACGGTAATTATGGAAGGCTATATATTTACCCAATAACCCGTTTTCGTTGCCAAGCCCGGCCGGAAAGCGACCGGATGTTGAGTTGAGCAGTATCAGATTACTGTTGAGTGCCGAAGCATTCACGAAAATAACCCTTGCAAAATATTCAGTAGCTTCATTTGTCTTGGCATCGATAACGCGTACGCCACGGGCTTTTCCTTTTTGTTCATCGTATAATATGGAATGAACAACGGCATCCGGACGTATGGTAAGATTACCCGTCTTCTGCGCCCACGGCAAGGTAGAGGAGACCGAACTAAAGTATCCGCCAAACGGACAACCGCGCATACACAAATTGCGCGCCTGGCATTTACCTCGACCTTGTTGCAAATGTATATCCTGCGGTTGTGTAATGTGAGCCCAGCGTGCCTGCACAAGATGACGATCTTTATAGTGCTGGTGTATACTTTTCTGCAGGTGTGATTCCACACAGTTGAAATCGAATGGAGGAAGAAACTCACCATCGGGCATTGCTTCTATACCATCGTTATTGCCGCATACGCCTATGAACTTTTCGACATGCGAATACCACGGAGCTATATCTTCATAGCCTATAGGCCATTCTATACCATAACCAAATTTAGCAGGTGCTATAAATTCATGTTTACTCCACCGCTGGCACGCGCGTCCCCAGATGATAGATTTACCACCCACTTGATATCCGCGAATCCAGTCGAACGGTTTTTCTTGTATATAGGGATGATCTTTGTCCTGTATAAAAAAATGGTGCGTGTCTTCACCAAAACCTGCTGCTTTGCTGATGAGCGGATTGGCATCTCTGTATTCCTGTGTTACTCTGCCGCGATGTGTAAACTCCCACGGATGTTTGGTGGCGGTAGGGTAATCTTTTTTGTGTACTATATTTCGTCCACGTTCCAGTACCAGCGTTTTCAGTCCGTGCTCACATAATTCTTTTGCTGCCCATCCTCCGGAAATACCGGAGCCGATCACGATTGCATCGTAGGTATTACTATCCGTGCCATTGCTGTTGACGTTGAAAGGGGAAATCATGGTAGAGGGTTTTATGTTTTCCTATAGTATAGATTCTGCTTCTATATTATCAGAGTCTCTGTGACTCTGATGGGTGTTATGGTTTTTTGTAGTATGCGATTCTGCTTCCGATCATCAGAGTCCCGGAGGCCGGTGACTCTGATGAAGATTCCTATCTGTGCCGTTGTTGTTGAATGGGGAAGCCATGGGGAGGGTTTATGTTTTTCTATAGTATATATTCTGCTACTGTATCATAGAAGAGTTTACATATCAGCGGGTATTACTCGTAGATTACGCGTTTCAGGTAAAATACTTCGGGGTCAATAACCGGTGTTGTTGTGCTGGTTATAATCGTTCCTTCTTTATCCAGTGTTACACGCTTTGTTCCCGCATCAGTTTGTATGTCGATTGGAAACGCAATGTCAAAATTTAACGGTTGAATTTTGTATTTATTATCGGCTGTCTGTTTTACGAGTATGTCCAATTTATTGGTGGTATACAGAAACAGATCAAAGTATGGTTTCAGGTTTTGTGCGGAAGCCTTGCTGAACAACTGCTCTACGTCATTCGTGCTCACCAGGTGATCGTAGGTATACTGCGGGTCGGTAGCGAGCTTCTTCAGAGTCGGAAAGAATATATCATCACCAATCACGTAGCGTATGGTGTGCAGGAAGAAGGCTCCCTTGCCATAAATGTCTCCGTGATACACTACATCAGTGTCCAGATCTTTCCCCTGTACAATTGCTTTTTGATTTTGTGTAGCACGCGCAGTTTGTTGCATGCGTTTTCTATAGGCAGCTTCACCATCCAGTTCGCGGGTATAGAGATGATCGCCATACGTACAGATGCCTTCCTGTATCCACATATCGGCCCAATCTATACCGGTAACTTTATTACCCCACCACTCGTGTCCAAGTTCGTGGTGTAGCAGCCAGTCGAAATCTTTACCACCTGCTTTTGCATACCTGAATTTGTTTCCGTATGCGTTGAGCGACTGGTGTTCCATGCCGAGATGAGGCGTTTCGCAGATGGCAATCTTTTCCTTTACCCACGGGTATTCACCAAAGTATTTCTCCTGCACACGTACGCTTTGTTCAAATACATCCAGCAAGTGTTTGGCGCGGTGCTTATGCTCTTCCAGTATATAGATCTGCAGGGGGACTTTGTTACCGTTCACGGTAATATAGTCGCGCGAGACAATAACGTACTTCCCGATGTTAAAAAGTATACTATAATTGTTAATGGTATAGTTTGTCTTCCAGTGATACGTGCTTTTGTCTCCTTTCGTAGAAGCTTTCTTCAATAGGCCCGGCCCGGCTACATATAGTCCTTTTGGTACCGTGATGATCAGGTCCGCACCTTCGTTCGGTTCATCGCTGGGATGATCTTTACACGGATAGTATATCTTGGCGCCTTCGCTCTGGCAGGTAATGGCTACCCACGGATTGCCGAGTGAATCTTTCGCCCATTGAAAGCCGCCAATCCATGGAGCGCGTTCTGCTATACCGGGCTTGCCACCGTATGCGATCTTTACTTTGATCTTTCCGGCTGCTACAGGCGAAGCTGGCGTAATGCGAATCAGGTCATCAGCCTGCGCAAAGGGTTGTTCTTTTTTGTTTACCCATACTTTCTTTACAGTCAATAAATGCACAAGGTCGAACAACAGTACATCAGTGGCTTTGGATGTGATCAGATCGATCTCGGTATAGCCATCAATACTTTGTTGTGCAGGATCAACATCCAATGCTACAGTATAGTGACGGATGTCCATCAGGGCTTGCTCGGGTTTTAATACACCGCCTGATTTCAGGTTCTGGCCGTGCACGCTGCTGATGAAAAAGATTGAGACAATAAGAAGAATACTTCGCATAATAGTTTAGTTTTTTTCAAGATAAGGGTTTAGTGATGAATATAGAAAAGAGTCAGACAACTCTACATGGGAGGATTGAATGTGGGAGAATTGGTTATTAAGTAAGAAGTAAGAAGTAAGAAGTAAGAAGTAAGAAGTAAGAAGTAAGAAGTAATATGAGTCCCAGGAAAAAACTTTCCGACTTCCGGACTTCCGGACTTTTCCGACTCTTCTCCCTCTGAAAAAAAATATTTAAAGCCCGTGGGGGTATTTGCAGAGTGCCTTGTCTTAAGGACGATTAAACACAAAACGGTTATGAAAAAGAATCTTACGAGTATGACATTGTTGCTGCTGCTGATCGCTGGCTGGGCGCATGCGCAGGATGATATGCAAACAGTTTTTAAAAGCGGAGGACGTGTAACGGGTTACGGTGCGCTTACCAATAAATTTACCAGTATACGCGGCAAGTATGCAAACATTTCAGGTGTATATGGCGGAGTATATTTGAACCAGCGTCTCTTTTTAGGTTTAGGTGGTGCGGCATCTACCAATAATATAGCGGTGCCTGCAGAATATAGTGCTATACCAGGTGCTGATCTCACGTATCAATATGGACAGTGTGGTTTGGTAACGGAATATGTATTGAATTCCAATAAAGTTTTTCACGTAACGTTCAGCCTCTTTTCAGGTGCAGGGTTTACGCTTCAATATGATCGCCATGATTGGGACGACTGGGATGATTGGGATGATGATGACGATTTTGATGATTGGGACCGTGATGACTCGCACGATGAAAACTGGTTTACAGTAGTAGAGCCGGGTGTACAGGTAGAGGTAAATGTTTTCCGGTGGATGCGGTTCAGCCCGGGGGTAAGTTACCGTGCAGCGTTTGGTAGTGATGGCAAAGGTTTATCCGATAGTGACCTGAGCGATATATCCTACAACGTTACGTTGAAGTTTGGCAGGTTCTAAACGTCAGCGAAAAAGGTCGCGAATGTATATCCTTACTTCGCGACCTTTTTCTGTTTATATATATAGCCATCAATTGGCTCGCCCTGCACTTCGCAGTTGTGTTTTATAGTCAACGCTACATTCTTACCGTTCTTTTGCAATTGCTTCTGGTGTTCTGCACGTCTTACCAGCATATAGAGTAAAATCATCAGTACAATGATCAATACATATACCAGGGCAATGATAGAGCGCTTCATTTTTATGTAACGCGAATGCCTTGCCATAAGCTTGTTATAGTTCCGGTGTCGTGCTATCTGCCCGGGACTAATCGTACGCCTCAATCGTATTTCATTCCTTGACATCGTACTTAATGCGTATGTTAAAGTTTTTTCGTAATCGGTCTAATGCCCTGTAGGTGCGCATCTTTGCTCCACTCTCGGTAATATCGAGTATGAAAGCAATTTCCTTAAAATCTTTGTCCTCAAAAAAGCGCAGCTCCAATACTTGCAGCATATCGGTGGGTAATTCTTTGAAGTATCGCAGTAACTGTTCCAGAATCTCCTCGTCCCAGCCATCATTCGCCTGCTCGAACAGTTCGCGCACCCGTACTTCCTCTATGCTGAATACTTTATCGTTCTTCTTTTTGCGATAGTGCTTGTTTACTTCATTGCTGGCGATCTTGTATAGCCAGGCAGAGAAAGGTACACCGCGAAATTCGTACCGCCCTATATTTTTGAGCACACTTAAAAAAGTCTGCGAACAAAGATCGTCCGTCAGTTCTTCATCATCGGTTTGGCGGTAAATGAAGTTGAAAATGCGGTCAAAGTATTTTTCGTAAAGCTCTCCGAAAGCCTTAGGATTCCGCTTGGCCCGTTCCAGGATTGCGTACTCGTGTTGTATCTCGGCTTCTGTCATGCGCTGCAACTACAACACTATAATCCGAAGGAATAAACAAAGTCACAAGTTGTAGACCATTTTAGTTATTGCTATAGCCGACCGTGCGTGTCCACACATGCAACGATCGGCCATGAAAAGTATAACACTACTCGCTGCGCAAGGTGTCCACCGGGTTAATGAGTGCAGCGCGAATCGCCTGAAAGCCGGCCGTGCCGAAAGCAATCACTATGGAAAGTAAAGCTGCGAGTACAAATGGCCATGCACTCAGGTCAGTACGATAGGCAAAATCATTCAGCCATTCCTGCATCAGCCAGTATGCCACGGGTATAGCAATAATAATCGCGATGATAACAAGCCTGGTGAAATCTTTGGTAATGAGCAGTACAATGCCGGTAGCCGTTGCACCCATAACTTTTCGAATGCCAATCTCTTTTGTTTTTTGTGCAGCCGAAAATGAGACAAGCCCGAACAACCCCAGACAGGCAATTATAATGGTTAAGGTTGCAAATATAGTGCTCACCATGCTCATGCGCTCTTCGTTTGCATACATGGCGTTATATTCTTCGTCCAGGAAAGTATACTCAAACGGGCGGTGTGGTGTAACCGCAGCAGCGATTGATTTCAGTTTGGCAATATGCTCGTACGTATTACCCTCTTTCAGTTTAACAAATATAGTCCTGAGCTGATACGATTCGGTAAAGAGTACAAGCGGTGTAATTTTTTGCTGTAGCGGAGCAAAATGGAAATCCTTTACGATACCGATAATTTCACCTTTACGATTATTCATATCGATAGTCGTACCAATCGCAGCCTCGTTGGTTAATCCGAGTTCTGTAATGGTAGATTCATTCAGTATAAAGGAGCATACAGTATCTTTCTCCATGCGGATATAGTCGTTCTCGGTAAAATTGCGTCCGGCTATAATTTCCATGTTGAGTGCCGGTATAAAATCAGGATCTACAGCATTGGCTTTAACCATCATGCCTACCTGGTTGGAAGATCCCGGCAGCTTCAGTGTATAACTCCCGTTTATCTGCGTTGGCGATTCTATAGCCCGTCCCACCTGTGTGGCAACACCGCTGCGCAGTATCTCAGCCTTCAGTGCGCTATATACTTTTTTAGTCTGTTGATCCATCGGTATAATCACAACCTTGTCTTTGCCATAGCCCAGCTTTTTATTCTGGATAAACGACAATTGATTGAGCACGACAATCGTACCGATAATAAGTATAATGGAAATACTAAACTGTGTTACCACCAGACTTTGCCGCAGCCATATACCCTTACCGGAAGTTTTAAAATTACCTTTCAGTACACGCACCGGTTTAAAGGCTGTAATGGCAAATGCCGGGTATGCGCCTGCGAGTATAGCAATGATAACGGCTGCTCCGGCCGATGCCAGTATAAATTGCGGATGGAAGAGCAATGAAGAGTTGAATTGCTTACCTGTAATCTGGTTGAAGAGCGGTAAATTGATCTGTGCTATAAAAAACGCGATCGCCAACGCAATAAACGTGATGATGACAGACTCGCTGATAAACTGTAAAAAGAGTTGTTTACGCAACGCACCCACTACCTTACGAATGCCAACCTCCTTGGCGCGATCGGTAGCACGTGCTGTAGCAAGATTGATATAGTTGATGCAGGCTATGAATAATACCAGTAAAGCAATGGATCCAAATATATAGACGTATTGTATATCACTCGCCAGACCCGAGTGCAGGTATATATCTTTCATCTGGAAGAAATTATACGTTACATAATCGCCCGGGTTGGTCAGGTCAGATGCTACTTCTTTCTTTACAAGTGCATTCGTTTTGGTAATCAGTGCATCAACGTCAGTTTCGGGTGCAATTACTATATACGTTTCATAGTTGGCCGTCCACCAGATGGTTTCGCGTGAAGCAGGTAGTGATGAGAAGGAAGCAATAAAATCGAACTTCAATGTAGAGTTTGTCGGCACATCTTCTATTAACCCGGTAATCGTATACTCCGTATCGTTATTGACCTGTATGGTTTTGCCAATGATGTCTTCACTGTCAAAATATTTCTTTGCCATCGAGCGCGTTAGTATAACGGAGTTGGGTTCCGTTAGTGCTCTATCCGGATTGCCTTTCAGCAGTGAAAAAGAAAATACCTGGAAGAAAGTGCTATCGGCATACGTGAAGCCGCGCTCCTGGAATAATTTATCATCGTGCCGAAGAATAAAAGCGTTGTATGCAGATGCATGATACAGGCGCACACCCGTCTCCACTTCTGCAAAGTTCTTTTGCATGGCAGGCAGTAACGCTGTTGGTGACACAGGTGTTTTGGAGGTTTGACCGCCAAAGCTATATTCGAGGCAACCGCGGTAAATACGATCAGTCTTTTCGTGAAACTTGTCGTAACTTAGTTCGTGTTTGATCCACGTTACGAGCAGAATGCACGTAGCGAGGCCGACACTTAGCCCGAATACATTGATAACAGAATACGACAAGTGTTTGCGCAGGCTTCGAAAAGCAATAAGGAAATAGTTTTTGATCATAGATTCCGGGTTAATGAATATGAATAAGACTCAATTTTTAATGCCGGGGTTGCAAGCGCTTGCGTTTTTCGCTAACGTTTTTGCGAAGAAGTTAAATACCGAACAATGCGTGATAACAGTTTATTCCGGATGCTCGTTCTTTGTAAGAATATTTGTATGAGCCGGTGCCGTTTCTTCTGTTTGATTTTCCTCCTTCTGACACAGGCAGGCTGGGCTCAGAATTTTCCATACTCAACGCGTAATTATACAGCTGTTGACGGATTGCCCCAGTCGCAGGTAACATCGGTTGTTGAAGACGGCAACGGATACCTGTGGATCGCTACACAGGGAGGAGGACTTGCCCGTTTCGATGGCAAGGAGTTTAAAGTATATACTACGAAAGATGGTTTGTTCTCCAACAACATCACATCCCTGCTCATTGATCGTCATCAGAATATTTGGATACTGCATGCACACGGTGTAACGCGTTTCAATGGACATACTTTCAAGCGCTTTCAGAATAAAAAAGGACAACATGTTATGTATAGGAGGATATATGAGTTTGGTGACTCTATATTCTTTCTCGCGGGCAATGGTATAGGCAAGATATACCAGGACTCACTGCACTACTGGAATAAAACACTGGTGGAAGGAAAGTTTATCTGGCGTGCTATACAAACACC
>DJFR01000150.1:29438-31035 GCA_002432545.1 Flammeovirgaceae bacterium UBA5867
TAAACTATAAAGATCGCAGGGTAGAGCCTTTGCCGTTGCCGCTCAAGCACATGATTCTTTTGTACGATGAGAAGGAAGATGTGTTCTGGACACGCGATGGGGCCAACCTGCTGCGCGAAAAAGTACTGGGCAATAACGAAGTAAAGCGCGATACTATATTAATGGACGTTTCCGTTCTGCAGGTGCTGAAAGATTCGGAAGGCAACACGTGGTTTGCTTCAGACGGCCGTGGACTCTATAAATATTTTATACAGGATTTTAATCGCTGCAGTTCCGAAAACCTGCGCGGTGTAATGGCTATACTAAACGACAAGAGTGGTGCAAAATGGATAGGTACGTTAAATAAAGGACTATATCGCATGAAGAACGGCAAAACAAATGCATTTATAGATCCACACGAGTCTTATCGAAACAGCATTGGCGTAATCAAGCAGGCACCCGATGGTGCTATATGGGTCGGCACAACGTTTGGGCTAGGCAAATACAATGAAGACAAGAATACATTTACCTGGTATACACGTCAAGACGGGCTTTCCGGCAATCTTATATCGGCTATTGAGTTTGATGAGAAAGGTGATCTGTGGGCGGGCACCGGTGGCGGACTCTCGCATTACGATGGCAAGTCGTTTCATAATTACAATACAACCAACGGGCTGCTGAGCAATGGTATATGGCACCTGCATTACTCGAAGCGGTATAAAACCATGTTCGTGGCAACCGATCTGAATATACAGACGATGCGTGATGGTAAACTGGATGTAGTGCAGATAGCCGGACTAAGCAATACATCGATCATGAGTATTTTGCCTTACCAGGATTCATTGTTAACATTAGGTACAGGTGGTGCAGGCGTTGTAGTTTTTAATCCGCGAACACGCTCGCGCAAGTTCGTTACAACCGAGCAAGGTCTTGCATCTGACTTTATATACTTTGCTGCGGCTGATGAAAAAGATAATTTATGGATTGGTACAGAAAAAGGTATAAATCGTGTGAAGCTCGATCGTAAACTCGAGATACAGGAGAATCTTTACTATGGCTATGATAACGGTCTTACCGGAGTAGAAACCAATCTCAACGCATTTGAATTATCGGGCGATGATAAATATTTTGGTCTGGTAGACGGACTATATGAACTTAACGATCTGAGTGATGAGCCCGGTAAATCATTTGATCTTCATCTTACCGATGTAGATATATTCTACGGTGAATATGAGCCAAGACTATATTCCGATACAACGGATGGTTTTTTCAAGATCCCGGTAAATCCTAAACTTCCTCCGGATCGGAATCACGTTACATTTTATTTTAATCGTGTCGATAAACGCTATCCTAAATCAGTCAAGTTTAAATATTACCTGGAGAACTTCGACAAGAAATGGTCGCAGCCTTCTTCCATGAGCGAAGTTACCTATAGCAATCTTCCTCCGGGTAATTATGTGTTTCATGTAATGAGTACGGATAAGGAAGGAAGCTGGAGTCATAAAAAAATAGCGTATGCATTTTCTGTGAAGGCACCGTTTTATCAGACTACATCATTCCTGGTAGGACTGTTAATCCTGATAGCCGGTATCATTACGCTGATCATGTACCTGCGCGT
>DJFR01000227.1:0-3264 GCA_002432545.1 Flammeovirgaceae bacterium UBA5867
GCAGCAAACTTCTTGCGATCGGCCAGGTCAGACGAGCAGTTCTTCGCCTGCAGTAATGCCAGCAGCTCGCTATACTGGTTGCGAGAAGCTACAATAAGTACATCGTTAAAATTCTTGGCTGCACCGCGTATCAGGGAGATGCCTCCTATATCTATCTTCTCGATTATGTCTTCTTCTGATCCGCCTTTAGCAACGGTTTCTTCAAACGGATATAAGTCTACAATTACCAGGTCTATCGGGGCGATGTTAAACTCTTTCGCCTGCTTAAGGTCACCGGCATCATCGCGTCTGTACAGTATACCTCCGAATATAGCGGGGTGTAATGTTTTTACACGGCCTCCGAAAATAGAAGGAAACCCGGTAAGGTCCTCAACCGGTGTTACGGCATAGCCTAGCTTTTCAATAAACTCCTGTGTGCCTCCGGTTGAAACAAATTCTACTCCCTGCTTGCCGAGCGCATGTACTATAGGTTCCAGGTTATCTTTATAAAAAACAGAGATAAGAGCTCGGGTAATTTTCTGGCTGGCCATGTTCAGGAATAGATTTAGTAATTTTAAAATGAGGTGCAAAAGTAGTTTTTGATGCACGATTTAAGAAGGAGCCGTCCGAATTTTCTTCACGAAATCAAATGTCTGTAGGGTCTGCCGCAGGTTAAAAAGAAAAGGCCCCGGTGTTACGGAGCCTGATCTGTATATGTATCGTAAAGTATTATCGGATCAGAACTCTGACTCCTCGTATTCTTCAAACTCAATGGTAAAATCATCGGCATCAATATAGGCCGGGAAGCGATCGCGAAATGCATGCAGTGCGTTAGCACTTAATTCCATGGTACGCACGGCTTCTCCACCTTCGTTGGTATAGATCACTTCTCCCTTCGGACTGATAATCGAAGAATGTCCGTTATACTCTATACCATGATCATCTTGTCCTACGCGGTTGACACCCACCACATAGCTCAGGTTCTCGATGGCCCGTGCTTTCAGCAGAGTGTCCCACATCTCGATGCGTGTAACCGGCCAGTTGGCAACATAGATAGCAACATCGTATGATAGTTTCTGATTGGCGCGATCCCAGCGATTACGACTCCACACCGGGAAGCGCAGGTCGTAACAAATGAGCGGGCATATCTTCCAGCCTTTCCATGTTCCAATAAGCAGACTCTCTCCGGCAGAGTAAGTCTTGTGCTCGTTCTCCATTCTGAAAAGGTGACGCTTATCGTATGTTTTAAAATTTCCTCCGGGCTCCATCCAGAGCAGGCGGTTGTAATACCGATCGTGAACGCTTACTATATAGCTACCCAGTATTAATGCTCCTGTCTGATCGGCCATCTGTCTCATCCACTTGAACGTGCGCATGTTCATGAGCTCCGCTTTTTTATTGGCAGACATGGTAAAGCCGGTGGTAAACATTTCGGGTAACACGATTACATCCGTGGAGCCGCTTATCTGCCAGATCTTCTCCTCGAACATCGAGAGGTTTGCTTCGATGTCTTCCCAGTGCAAATCGGATTGGATCAGCGTAATTTTAAGGTCCTGCATGGCTTGTGGATTTCGCCTGCAAAGAAACGCAATGAACCGGACTTTGTCTAAGGAAACTTTTGCGAATGAAGGGCAATGTTGCTATATCGTGCGCAGGATCGCGCCCGCCTTTGCCAGTGTTTCTTCTTTTTTGGCAAAACAAAAGCGCAGAAGATGGTTATCCGTTTTGTCCTGGTAGAAAACCGAAACAGGAATCGCAGCCACCTTAAAATTCTTTGTGAGCTCTTCGGCCATTGCCACATCGCTCTTCCCGGAAATATTTTTATAGGACACTACCTGGAAGTATGAACCACTGCACGGCAACGGTTCGAACGATGAACCTTCAATCTGCTTCAAAAAGAAATCGCGTTTCTGCTGATAAAAATTTCCCAGCGACTGATAATGCTCCGGGGTGCGCATATACTCTGCAAGTGCAAGCTGCACAGGTGTATTTACACTAAACACAATGAACTGGTGTGTCTTGCGTACTTCTTTGGTCAGATATTCGGGCGCCACTACATAGCCTGCCTTCCAGCCTGTGGCGTGAAATGTTTTCCCAAATGAAAACACAGCCAGACTTCTCGAAGCCAGTGCCGGGTAGCGCAATACACTTTGATGCGTTATTCCATCGAAGATCAGGCGCTCATATACTTCATCACTTAACACCAGCAGATTATGTTCGAGCACTATCTTCTCTAACGCCTGCAGATCACGTTCATGCAGTACCGAGCCGCATGGATTATGCGGAGTGTTAATCATAATCATTCGCGTACGTGCCGTGATTTTAGAACGTACTATATCCCAGTCGATCGAGAAATCCGGAGGATGTACATTGATGTGAACCGGTATACCACCGTTGAGTCGTATAGCGGGGTTGTAAGAATCGTAAGCCGGATCGAACAAGATCACTTCATCACCTGCACTGATAAATGCCGCGATGATGGAAAATATACCTTCGGTGGCTCCGGCTGTAATGGTGATCTCTGTTTCCGGATCGGTCTTCCTATTATAGGTTGCCTCCACTACCTGCGCTATGATGCCACGCAGCGGGGGTGCACCCGGCATCGGTGCATACTGGTTGTTGCCTTCCAGCATATACCGGCTTACCAGCTGAATAATTTTTTCGTCAATGCTAAAATCGGGGAAGCCCTGCGAAAGATTAATGGCACCGTAGTCCAGCGCCATCTTCGACATGACTGAAAATATAGATGTACCTACATCGGGCAGACGCGAAGTAATGTTCATATATACACCGATCGGTTAGCTTACAGCGTGAACACTACTTTTTAAGCGGAGCGATGATTCTATACTCTGTATCAACTTTGCCTTTGGATATATCCGCCAGTTTACCTTTCAGCAAACGCTTCTTCAGAGCCGGCAGGTAGTCTACAAAAAGTTTTCCTTCAATATGATCGTACTCGTGCTGAATGATGCGGGCCTTCATGCCATCGTATACTTCTTCGTGCAGGTTCCAGTTTTCATCGTAGTAGCGGATCTTCAATCGCTCCTTGCGCGAAACGTTTTCACGGATGTTCGGTATACTCAGACAGCCTTCTTCAAATTCCCAAGGAGTACCTACTTCTTCCAGTATCTCCGGATTGACAAATGCTTTTCTAAAATTTTCCATGCCTTCTTCGTCTTCCAGCACGGTTCCATCCACTACAAACAAGCGGATGCTCTTACCGATCTGCGGAGCGGCCAAGCCTATACCACTGGCTCCGTGCATGGTTTCAAACATGTCATCGAT
>DJFR01000227.1:3288-3507 GCA_002432545.1 Flammeovirgaceae bacterium UBA5867
GTTAACCGGAAAAAAATAAAAAGCAGGATAAAAAAACGAAGGTTATGACTCAGAGTATGGTTTCGGTTGCAACCCTGGGGCGCATTTTTGCCGGTCGTTCAATCGTGTTGCCGGCCTGCGACTCTTCTTCTCCGGAAGATGGTTTGACATTCTTCAATCGGTACACGGTGTAAAACGACATCAGCGAAAGTCCTGTCCACAGGGCATCGACTATAAAAA
>DJFR01000227.1:3512-8811 GCA_002432545.1 Flammeovirgaceae bacterium UBA5867
CTCCGTTTACTGTCGGTATAAGCATCCCCAGTATAGCGCCCGGCAGCAAAGTATACTTGTTGATAAGGAAGTTACTGCGCTTCCACGAAAAGAAAATGGACAACAGCAGCCAGGTGCCAAAGTATACACCGTATAGAACCGGTTGACGCGATGCACCGAGATCGGCAGGCAGAAACCTTACTACAATAAATGCCAGTGCCGTAACGGGATACATAGATAGGCAGATAGCAAGGTATATATTGCTGACTTTGTTATTGAACCGCTTTTGTTTTTCAGGAACATTCTTTTTGTTTCGCGCTTCCAGCCATATCAGGATTCCGGAGATGATTACGAAACACGAGAGAAGTCCTAACAGGAAGCTCGCAATTCTCAATCCATAGCCACCGTAATCAGCAAAGTGCAGGCGGTATAGTATATTCTTTACGCCATCAAGATAGGTAGTCGTTTCATAGGGGTCTTTCGTATGAACAATTTCACCGGTTGATGCTTTGTATGTTACTTCACCTACACCGGTAAATTTTGTCGCCTGATCTAACGCACCCGAAATGATGACATGCATGGCCGCATCGCCATAGTGCATGATGTGTACTTCCGTCACCCGAAAGTTATCCCACTTATCTTCCACCGCGCCCACCATGTTATTTACCGTAACAGGCGTGGCAAGTTTCTTCTGTTCAAAGGTAAAGGAAGGATGTGCATAGCCCAGGTCTTCGTATATCTTTTCACGATCGCCATCGTAGAGAAAAAGTACATCGGGTATAACCAGGAATATATTAATCATGAAGAATGCTCCTGTTATAGCATACACTGCCTGAAATGGTAACCCTATTGTACCCAACGCAGTGTGCGCGTCAGTCCATATTGTTTTGAGTTTTGCAAAAGGTCTGAACAGGTAAAAGTTTGAGATGATTTTCTTCCAGTGGATCAATATCCCTGTAAGGACAATAAAGAACAGGAACAACGCAGAGAAGCCCGACAGGTAATAGCCTACCGGGTAAGGTATCTGCGCAAAGAAATGCAATCGGTATAAAAATTCACCGAGTGAGTATGAAGATATATAGTCGTGCGACTGAAATGTTTTTGTATCGAGGTAAAAGAACGCACCGGCTTCCTTCATAGTTGTATCTGCGGAGGCTGATACATTTACCATTACCCTGCGTTCATCGTATCCTTTGTGTATCGATACTTCGCGGCCATAAAGAGTATACTTCTTAGCCAGTGTATCGAGCGTTGCGTCAACATTTATATCCAGAACACCTTTTGAGGCTACAGTCTCATTGCGTTCCCAATTCACAATCTCATCGCGGAAGAACGAAAATGATCCGGCAAAAAAGATCACGAACAGCAGCACGCTCAACACAATGCCGCTTACAGTATGAAGATCAAAGAATATATTATACGATCTCTTTTCCATCAATGAAGAAAGTTAGGGTTGTATGTTTTACCCATCCACGCTATAACCAGAAAAATCAATATAAGCAGTATATATAGCAGCCATACGCGCCATCCGCTTTTCGCTAAAAATGCGAGCACCATCAACACCGCCCAAAGTATAAATCCGGTAAAGGTTGATGTGATCAGCACATTAACGTGATTGACCCACGATGCAAAGGCAAGATGTACCGCTGCCGTTACACAGTAACCACCCAGTATACCGGCTGATACTTTGCCGGCACGCTGCCACGGTGAAACGGTAAGATGTTTAGGATTAGCCGGCATATCAGTGCTTGTGCGAGATTAGTGGTGAAAGAATTATGATCAGGCACGCCACCGTCATTAACAGTATAAATCCGGTAAGGATGCCTGAACCTATACCCTGCTCAAAAGCAAGTAGCACAAACGCAACCAGCAAACTGAGTATGCCAATAATCTTCGAGACACTTCGGTTACGCTGCAACCACACACTCGCTATATCTTTTTGCAACACCGCCTTTTCGGATGTATTGTAGAGCGCGTAGAATCCTGCTATTAAAATTATAGTTGCTGCCAGTAAGATATACATAAGCACTGTCTCAATCGTAAAACTATACAGCTATCAAAACTTATACGCCAGGCTGATTACAACATTGCGCGGCTTCTGCGGATTTACAGACCAGTAGCCGATGTAGTATTCTTCATCCAGCACATTGTTTACATTCACTCCCACACGGAATTTTTCAGGACTGTAAAATATACTGGCATTAAGCACGGTATAGCTTGGCAGATCGAACACACCGGTTACGCTATTATCAATCACGCGGTATTCGCTTGCGTAATTTCCACCGAGACCGAATCCTAAATTTTGCAATGCACCATTACTGATTTTATAGGTAGCCCATACGTTAACCTGATCTTGCGGTCCTTGTCCTCCGGGCGCGCGACCAGCTTCACTATAAAAGTCAGTGCCGAAACCTTCTTTGTTCTTGGTTTCATTATGGCTATAGCCACCTATTAAACTGAAGCCGCTGAAAAGATTCGCGGTTACTTCCAGTTCATAACCTTTGCTCTCCACTTTACCACCTTGTATATAGTTATAGAAGTTGCTGACATCGCCAATCACTTTGTTCTTCACATTTATATCGTAGTATGATGCTGTTGCAAACAACCGGTCCTTAAGAACATTTGCCTTTACACCTACCTCCCACTGATTAGCCTGCTCCGGGTCGAATGTTTTTAACCGTTGATTGCTGCCATCTTCATCAGCCACCAGCATAGGTGCTACGTTGTTAAATGCATTCTGGTAATTGGCGAACACCGATACTTTATCCAGTACAGGCTGAAATACTATACCAAGCTTTGGTGAAAGGGCAAACTGATCATAGTCTTCTGCCTCTGAATCGTAGTAATCAGCACGAACGCCTGCGAGTATAGTAACCGATGGTATAATTGTGATTACATCTGAAATATAGGCACCATACGTTTTGTTCAAAACCTTGTTGTTGTTAACGGATGTTGTTGCCAGCAACGCATCAATATAGGGTCTTGATATAGAGTCTGAACCAAGTTGCTCACCGGTATACGGACTGATACCTTGCGGGGTAACCGTTCGGGCATATACATATCCCAAGCCATTGTTTACGGCTTCCTGTTCAAAGTAGTCAAGACCTACCAGCAGGCGATTCCGCACACTGCCGATGGTGAAATCGCCATTGAAGTTTTGTTGTATATCGGTGGTGGTGCGTGTTTCTTTTACGTATGTGAAAGATTGTCCGAATTTATTATCGCCTTCTGCATCGGCCCATATATAGGTATAGTATCCATCTGATTTAGCAGAACCTCGCGATAAAACCGTTTGCGAAGTCCACTTGTCTGATATTTTATATACCATCTGCGCCTGCAGATTGGTTCGCGGATTTTTGATGGTGAGATCATTGTTGGTAAATGATAACTCTGTATTAAGATCTAACTCATCAATTGTTTTAAAGGTGAGCGCATCGGCACGATTTGAATGGAAGAACATCGGTGCTACGGCACGCTCTTCGTTCAGTATTTCGGTTACTACCAAAAACTTCAGGCGGTCGTTTACTTCATACGCCAGTGTTGGAGCAAAGAAAAATGATTTTTTAAAACCAGCATCCTGAAAACTGCCTTCAGAATGATACGCTGTGTTTATTCGAAGAGCAACTTTGTTTTGCTGACTTAACGGTGTATTGAAATCAGCCGTGATGCGATTCAACGCAAAGCTTCCAACGTTATAGGTAATTTCTCCTCCGGTAGTAAAATAAGGTTTCTTGGTAATGGTATTGATAACACCACCGTAGCTGGTATAGGCTGTGGCATTCGCTCCGAACAAAGTAGCTGACGGACCTTTCATTACTTGTATCTCTTCTACGTTTGCCGGATCAAGGTTACCATTGGTTATACCAGGCAAACCGTTTACAAGAGCAGGTTGTCCTTCCAGTCCGCGTAGCGCAAAGTACGATGCACCATCGCCATCTCTGCCGGTCGATTCCCACGTGCGGAATATACCGGGTATATTTCTAAAGGCATCATCGTAGTTGGTTACGGCCTGTTGTTTTAAGATTTCAGAAGATACACTGTTATACACCTGCGGGTTTTCCATTTTACGCAGCGGCATCTTGGCTACGTAATTATCTTCTTTATTCAGTGTTGCTCTGCCGGAGATTATCACTTCCTCCAATTGCTGCGCATTTTCTTTCAACACAAGATCTACCGTAGTTACTTCACCAGCTTTTACTTCTACTGCTTGTTGTGTATTCTCCAGCCCGATGAAAGAAGCCACCAATATATAATTTCCAGGGGCTATATTTCGGATATCAAATTTTCCATTCTTATCCGCTATATCTCCTTTCGAAGTTCCTTCAATAGCAACGTTTACAAATTCGGCCGGGTTGCCATCCGATGTTTTTACCACACCCCGTATAGAACCTGACTGGCCCCACACCAACAGCGGACTGGTTAGCAATAGTAGAAAGAAAAACAGGTAAAGAGGTTTCATTATCGATTGTAGTTTTTTGTGTGCAGGTGATATATAGGTTAAAGGAACTCTGCTGCCAACCAGAACATTTGCGGGCAAGCAGAGCCCTTATTCCTTTTCATTCAGATTATACGATCAGATTTCTTTTGGCGGGTGAGCCTCCTTGTCAATTGCAGTATTCGATTCTTCTTTAACCCTGACAAGGAGTCTCCCCATGATTTAGTTATGCTGAATTCACTCCATCCACTCAGCAGCAACGGTTCAAATATGGCATAGCAGCGTGGAAACTTCTATAATTTATTTAGAGTATTTCTAAATAGAAATGAAAAATACCCTCTATAGGTGACTCAATTATAACCCGGTTAAGGTATATGTAAACGTTTTTTGATTGCTTAACAATTGGGGATTAACAAACCGAAAGGTGCAACACTGCAAAACAACGGGTGGGCTACCGGACGGCATCCAGAAAAGACTGCAGTATGATAGTAGCGCTGATCTTATCGACATTACCTTTTTCCTGGCGATCTTTCTTTTTCATGCCGCCATCAATCATGGCACGCATGGCTATGCTGCTGGTGAAGCGTTCGTCTGCGAGGTGAACGGGCTTATCAGGAAAAGTCTTTTTAAGTTCTTCTACAAATTTCCGAACCAACGGTGCTATAGCAGAGTCTTCGTTCTTGAGCGTCTTAGGCATACCTACGACAAACTCATCCACTGCTTCTTTCTGCAGGTATGTTTTCAAAAAATTGAGCAATTCAGAAGTCTGTACTGTTTCGAGTGGTGTAGCAATGATGCGCAGCACATCAGTTACTGCAATGCCGGTTCGCTTGGTGCCATAATCAATTGCCAGGACTCTTCCCATACAGATATACTATAGATATA
>DJFR01000102.1 GCA_002432545.1 Flammeovirgaceae bacterium UBA5867
TGGACAAGGCTCTTCTCAAACCGTTGCCGGTTTATATCCACTCGGAGGTAAATATGATGATGGTAACGGGGGAGCTTCAAACTTCAATGGCTATCCGCAAACACCACAACGCCTTTTGAATTACTATGCAATAAAGTATACGCAGGCTGAATTGTTCCTTACGAATACGGCTACAGGCGATGCTCGTCTTGCATTCCGCGNNTGCGATGCGTGCCTCTTTTGCAAAAGTAAATGAGATAGCAGAAACTGCAGGTGCTCCGGTTATTGCTACAACAGCACGCGATAACTATATAAATGCAGTACTCGCTGCATACGATGCTGCCGATGATGCAGGGAAACTCGAACACATCATGACGCAAAAATGGATAGCAAGTTTTGGATGGGGTGTTGATATGTATACGGACTATAGAAGAACAGGTTTCCCATTGTTGTTTGATGGTAATACCGATAATCTCAGCTTCACCATCCGTACCAAAGAGTTTCCATTTGCGTACCCGTGGCCAACCAATAACCTCGCGGTTAACAGCAATGCTCCGGCACAAAAAGTTGTAACCAGCAATGAGGCTAAACCATTCTGGATGAAGTAATGAACTTAAATGAAAATGATTATGAAGAAGATACTATATTCATGGATGCTGCTTGGCCTCGTGGTTTTGTTTGCCTGCGAAGAGCAGGGCAGACTGGGCTTAGATGAATCGGAAGAAGGATTTAACTTCCGTATGATACCAAGCGTTACATCGTTTAACCTGGCCGACAGTGATCCCAGTGTAACTTTTACCATGTATACTGAAACCGACAATATAAAGAAGGTAAATGTAGTGGTAGAATTATACCAGTTTCTGAATGATTCGCGTACATGGCGATTTAATCTTGCTGAAATTGATGGAGCCAACATTACAAATGATGGTTCTACCAAAATTACCATTCCACTTTCAACCTTTGCGAGTGTAACCGGTGTAGATCCAACTTCGCTTGGAGGCGGTGATGTATTTACTATATATAATGTAGTAGAGCTTGAAAATGGAAAAGTATATCCGGATACGCTTCAACTGGGTGGAAGAACATATATCAATACCGAAAATTCATACTTCCCATCCGGTGCAACGACCAGCTTTACTGGCCAGCTTAATTTCCCGATGGTGTGCTCGGTTTCATCTCCGTTTACCGGCACTTATACGGTTACAGACGACTGCGGACTTTTCTCGGGAGATGTAGTGCTGGCAACTGTAGCGGGCAATCCGGTGCAGCGTACCTTTACCGGAACATGGGCGATTGATGAAGACAATGTATTTCCCGGAATTGGTTTTGACATGGACCTTACCTGCGGGCGTGTATTTGTACAAACCCAAAGTATAGGTTTAGGTTGTGGCGGTGGAAGTAACGTAGATGTAGCTACCTCTGCTATAGATGATCTCGGCCCAGGGCTATACGATGATCTGGACGACAGTCAGTTTACAGTCAATGTCAGATACCCCAATGCAGCATGTTTCGGAGGCTTCGATTGTGCGCTTACGTTCACCAAGAAGTAAGTCAGGTTTTGTAATGAAAGCTTGAAAATAAGGCTGTTTCCCATTAGCGGAGGCAGCCTTTTCTCTTTCCTGACAATTTGTTGATGAAAAGTCACATGTAGGTTTTACGTTCATTTTTTTAGGAAAGTGAAGCCTAACATTCCGTAGTTGCAACATAGTTTACTGCATTATGCACCTAAGGTCTGTTACCTTAATAATCATTTTGTTACTACCATTAGTGGCACTATGCCAGCATCAACCCATTGATAGTTTAGCGAATACTATTCAACAGGATGCAGATGACAGTAGCAAGGTGCTTCACCTCAATCGCCTTGTAACGATATTGCGCGAGCGAAATAATACGCAGGCCTTCAGCTACGCACAGCAGGCCTACGATCTTGCGCAACGAATAAATTACCAGGCTGGGCTTGCACCTGCACAGGAAAACCTTGCCTGGATTTACTATCGTCTCGGTAATCTTTCCGAAGCCTTTCAACTTTCTGTCGATGCACTTCAAACCAGCGAGCTGCAATTTGATACCGCGACCATGGCACGCAGCATCAATAGTATAGCGGCCATATATTTTGAACAGAAACTTTTTGCACAGGCCAATAATTATTTCAGACGTGCCTATAAACTCAATGAAACAATTGGCGATCATGCAACCGCTGCGCGTACACTGGCAAATATAGCCTACGTACACCTGCGCAGTAATCAATATGATTCGGCTATACTTTTTTCGCAGCGTGCCTATGAGTTAAGTAGTCGCGTGGAAAACAAATATACCCGTAGTGCTGTATTGCGTGTGCTGGGCGATATTGATATATATAAGAAAGACTACCAGAATGCGCTGATCAAATTCAGCCAGGCATTACAACTCGCACGCACCGATAACAAAACCTATCACCAGGCTTCTGTACTGCGCAGGATCGGACATTTATACCTCGAGCGCAATCAGCCTGATAATGCCTTGAAGTATCTTTTCGAGAATGTAGCCCTGGCAAAAACATATGGCTATCAGGATGAACTTGAAAGTACCTATAAACTTATTTCCAGTGCCTTTCTTGCCAAGCGTAATCATTCGAAAGCACTGGAGTATCAAACCGCCTATCAGTTAATACACGATTCACTCTACGATCAGAAGAACAGCGAGTACCTCGCGTTGCAGCAAGCACGCTTTGATTCGGAGATGAAAGAAACACAGATCGAGCTACTCACCAAGGATGCCGAGCTGAAACAGGAAGAGATCAACAACCAGCGCGTGTGGATATACTTTTCATTTGGCTGTCTTACACTTGTGCTCATCATTGTGTTTGTACTGATCTATAATAACCAGATCAAGAAACGTGCACATGATAAACTGGCGGAGAAAAATCGTGAGATCGCATTACAGGCATTGCAGCTTGGTAACATGAATGAAATCAAGAGCAAGTTATTCTCCATCATCAGTCATGATTTACGCGGGCCTTTGGCCAGTCTTCGCGGCTTGATGAATTTAGTGGAAGACACCGGCCTCACCCAGGAAGAATTTCAGTATGCATCCAACACACTCAAACAGAATCTTGATTCAGTACAGGAGAACCTCGAGAATTTGCTATACTGGTCGCAATCACAATTAAAAGGCCTGCAGGTAAATATAGAGCCCACGTGTGCAAAAGAAATTGCAGACACTATCATTACACTCTACGATGAGACTGCACGCAGTAAAAATGTAACGATCGTAAATGAACTGGAGCGAGACTTGCATGTTCGTGCTGACAAGAATCACCTGCGCATGATCTTCCGCAACCTGCTGTCGAATGCTATCAAATTCAATTCACATAAAGGCTTGGTAACTATATCGCATACAACTGATAATGGCTATATGAAGATCTCTGTGGCAGATTCAGGTGTAGGTATAGCGGCCGATGATGTTGTAAAACTTTTCAATGCCGAAACACATTTTACCAAGCTCGGTACCAACCAGGAAAAAGGTGTTGGTATAGGACTGCTGCTCATCAAGGAATTTATAGAACACAACGGTGGGTCTATTGGTGTGCAGAGTGAGCAAGGTAAAGGAACTACGTTTACGTTCAGCCTCCAGCTGCAAAAGGCCTATATTGAAAACGAAGAAGGAGCACTAAGCTCCTCCTTTTAACTTCTTCACTTCCGCTTCATACTGCGGTAAAAATGCTTTCTGATTTTCGGGTAAATTCTTGATGGCAATGTCCCAGTTCTTAATCGCGTTCTTCTTATCACCATTGGCTGCGTAGCCGCGTGCAAGACCTACATACGTAGTAAACTTATCGTCCGGGTGAAGCTGGCGGTTCGCCTTGAATACTTCCATCGCTTTTTGATTTTTACCGGCTGCCAGCAACGCTCTCCCATATTGATGTACTTCGGTAACATTCGCTGTTGGGTGTTTGATAGCCTTGTCCATCACAGCATCGGCTTCGTTATCACGGCTCATGGCATATAGCACCTGCGCTTTGGTTTGCAGCGAAGCAAAATCTTCACGCCCTATAAATTGTCCGCTGATTGCGTTGTCAGCCCATGTTAACGCTTCTTCAAGATTAACCTTGTTACGTGCACAGAACTGAGCAGCATCCATCCACGGTTGATAATCAAAACCCATGCGATTACCCATCAGCTCGCCACGTATCTGCGAAATATAGAGTTCATTTACATTCGGTACTTCGATTTTGAAAGGCACGCGCTTGTTCTCCCATTGCAGGTATGCTATAGCACTGGCGGCTTCGCGATCGGTGAAGCTATAGGTTAAGTACTCGGTATACTCGGCATCCTG
>DJFR01000185.1:0-3208 GCA_002432545.1 Flammeovirgaceae bacterium UBA5867
GTACATTTCAGAATAGGATTTGATTCCAAAGATCGCTTCAAGCCTTTCTATGTAATGATGGCTGTTGGTGCAGGAACGGATATAATGCTGCGTAACTATGGCAACGCTCAGTGCGTGGGCCGCGATGGGAAACTTGGTATCAATGGCTGGTATGCTTCTGGTCAGGCGTATGTATTCTTAACGGGTAAAGTTGGTTTAAGAGTTAAGAAAAAATCATTTGATATAGTAAGTCTTGGCCTTGCCGCATTGCTTCAGGCGAACCTTCCAAATCCGGCATGGATGCGGGGGATGCTGGCCGGTAAATATTCTGTGCTTGGCGGACTCGTAAAAGGTAAATTCAATCTCAAGTTCGAGATCGGGGAACAATGTGAACTGTTGCAACAGGGCGCTGAAGTGGCAGACATCGTTGTAATCGCTGATATAAAGCCGGATGCGAATGGTACGGATGTGAATGTATTCACCGCTCCACAGGTGTCATTCAATACTTCTATAGGGCAGGATTTCAGCATGGCAGATATGCAAAACAATGTGAACTCCTATAGAATTGTATTGGACGAATTTATACTGAAGAAAGACGGCACTAAAATTCCTGGCACAATACAATGGAATGCTACCAACGATGTGGCTATACTCAAAACGGCTGAGATACTCCCGCCAAAATCAAACCTGAACGTTGCTGTAAAAATTCACTGGGAAAAGAAATCCGGTAACGGCTTATGGGAAGCCGTACATGACAACGATAATGTGGTGATANNGTGCATGACAACGATAATGTGGTGATCTATGAAACTAAAGAAACTAACTTTGCAACAGGTGCCGCCCCTGATTTTATACCGGAAGAAAATGTAACCTATAGTTACCCGATTAACTACCAGTATAATTTATATATCAACGAATCTGGTGCGGGTTATGTAAAGCTCAACTATGGACAAGAGTATCTTTTCAAAAAATCGGAAGGTACAACAACATGGGATTTTATAGCACGCTTTAAAGATAACAAAGGAAAAATCAGTGAAGTGCCACTCTCCTATGATGTGGCGCAGGCAAAAGCAAACTTTAACTTTCCGACACTTGAGAAGCAGGCAATCTATACCATGACCTTTNNTTCAAAACAACAGAAGGAGAAACTGCATGGGAATATATAGCCCGCTTCAAAGACAACAAAGGCAAAGTGAGTGAAGTGCCACTATCTTACGATGTAGCACAGGCGAAGGTAAACTTTAACTTCCCGGCCCTGGAAAAACAGGCAATCTATACCATGACCTTTATCAAGAAGCCGCAGTCAACAGGCGCTGTAGATCAGAACGTACAACGCCAGGAAATAACTGTAAATGCAGGTGACGGAAATGAAATGACTACCAACTCCAATACACTGGAAGGGACAGTTACACAAAACGTAGAAAAGGAAATTTATGCGTCAGCTTTTCGCGCCAGTCAATTCAATACGTTTGCTGAAAAATGGGCAGCACTCGGCAGCGGGCAGGATGCGTTTGATGTTGCGAAAGGAAATGTAGCGGTTATTGGCAAGCGTATGAATATTCAGGAGTCATTTGATGAATATGAACTGGTTGGTAAAGAAGGTATGGAACCTCTTGTGCGAGTAGCGGCTTCACCCGACAACGCGTGGTTAAAAAATATAATATCACCGTTGCTCTATGACCAATATCCGTACGATAAGGATATTGCAATTGACTGGCGTAAACCTGATGTACTTGGAGTTAAACCACTTAAAGGTGTTAAGCTCACTAATAGTATAGACATATTCAAACTTACAGATGCCAACGTGACAGCCGGCAGAGTACCCGCAACCAGTGGCTCGGTTCTCATCGGTTACTACTTGTCATACTATGTATTCTGGGATTACAACGATCTTCTCAACAAGGCTTCTGCTAAATATCTTAACGATTGGAACAGTCGACCCGCAGGTGTAAAGCGTTTAATGGCTGATGCAGGATATACAGACTTGCTGGAAGGTAATTATCCGGTTGATATAAAGTATACCTTGCCCGGAGCGGAAAAACCTAACTTTACAACACAGGTATCGATTAAATTTTAAGTTGTTATAATGATGATTCGCAAAATAACAGGACTNNGCTTCAGTCGCTATATTATCGAAGTCCAAAGCAGACGGTGTATGGCTGCGATGGGCTCCGTCTGATCCCGCTGCCTGGCAGTTTGGCAATAGATACGGATATACCATTGAACGCTTTACACTGCTTCCCAATGGCGACATGGTGCCGGGTTCTCAAACCGCGATTACGCCATCGCCTTTAAAACCTTTAACAGAAGCGGAGTTTGATAAGATAGCAGAAACGTCAGATGAAGCTGCCGTGCTACAGGAGATACTATACGGTAAAGATTTCAATAAAAACTTCTCTGCCAATGATCTTGGTTCGGTGCTTTCCCAAAAGAATGAACTTGAGAACCGGTATGGTATAGCCTTGCTTATGTGCGATCTCTCCGTGGATGCAGCAAAAGCCGGTGCACTGTTCTTTAAAGACCCTTCTGCACAAAAAGGCAGCCGCTATATATACCGTATCAAGATTGCAACAGAAACCGTAAAACTCGAACCCGGTGTAGTGATGGTGAATGCAACGGAAGAAAAACCGATGCAGGGGTTAAAAGACCTTAAAGTACAATTTGGAAATAAAAAGGTTACGCTTAGCTGGTCAACACTTATGCACAAAGGTGTTTACTCGGCATACTATATCGAACGCTCAACAGACGGCAAGACTTTTAAAAAACTTACCGATCTTCCGTATGTACACATGAGTGAAAAGATTGAAACGGAGACTGCATTCTATGTTGATTCGCTCGATGTTAACCAGAAAACATATTACTATCGCATCAATGGTATCAGCCCGTTTGCGGAGAAAGGCCCGTATTCAAATATAGTCAGTGGCGAAGGGAAAGATGACCTCACTGGCCTGCTTATCATTCGTGAAGGAACACTACTCGAACAACGTAAAGTGAAAGTGGCGTGGGAATTTCCGACTGTAATTGAAAAACAGATCGCTGGTTTTTATGTGAGCAGCGCACCCAAACACGATGGGCCATATACCGATCTCAATAAAAAGCCACTGGCTAAAACAATTCGCGAGTATACACAGGAAACTCCCTATAATAACACTTACTATACGTTACGTGCCGTTGATAAGAACGGCATTGAAGTAGCCCGATCGTTTCCGTACCTGGTACAGATAGCGGA
>DJFR01000185.1:3219-14374 GCA_002432545.1 Flammeovirgaceae bacterium UBA5867
GCTAATACAGATAAAGATTTGCTTGGATACAGAGTATTTCGTTCTAATAGCATGAAGGAAGAATTTGTAGAAGTAACAAAGGTTATTCTTAGTAAGCCTTCATTCATCGATACCGTAAATATCAAAGTACTCAATAAGAAGATATACTATTCCGTTGTAGCCGTTGACAAGAACTACAATCCTTCCGAATACACGGCCCCTATACTCCTGATGCGTCCGGATATAATTGCTCCCGCAGCACCGGTATTAACGCGAACCGAAGTTGTAAAAGATACTATTGCCCTGGCATGGATCAATAGCGCCAGCGATGATATTGCCAAATACGAAATGACCAAGATTGAAAAGGATGAAAAGCTTTCGCGGGTGATGCTTTCGTGGTATCCTTCTTCTCCATTAACGACCTACAAGGATGTGTCCATCACTCCGGGTAAAACATATCAGTACATCATTACTGCATACGATAGTAGCGGTAATAAGAGTTTAACTAAATCACGCGAGGTATACTTTGAGCCGGGTTTCAGAAAAGCCGTTACCGGTATTGAAGATTCTGTAGATCGACAGAATAAGGAAATTATACTCAAATGGAAAAATGATCAGCCGATTATTAAATGTATCGTCTATCGTAAAGTCAATGACGGACCGATCAAGATTCTGGCAACACTTGATGGTAATGTAGAGTCGTTTGTCGATAAGATGATTTCACCGAATAACACCTATATCTATAAGATACAACCTATATATAGTAAAGGTGTAAGGGCGTTGATTTCGGAGGAAATGAAGATTATATATTAGGTTGCGTTAGTAATGAGGAAATCCTTACACTTTACAGATAATTGGATTCCCCTCGAGTAAACTGAATTCAAGATATTTAGGTGTTTTTCCTTATTTTTGAGATTTTTTCGCACAAAAGGACTATTTCTTACGTTTTACAACCTATCTTGGAATAGATTTTGAGATTTTTCCTCCAAAATATTTTTTATTTATGCTTTTAGAATTCACGGTAGGCAATTTTCTTTCATTTAAAGAAAAGAAAACTCTAAGCCTAGAGGCTACTAATATTAAAGAAAATCCTAACAACGTAATTGTTACAGGTAGGCGTCAAGTCTTAAGGAGTGCTGTAATTTATGGTGCTAATTCAAGCGGAAAAAGTAATTTGCTAAAGGCAATGAATATTATGGCTACACTTGTAACCAGTTCCGGCAAGAGTAATTCTACAGATGAAATGCCTGTTATTCCATTTCTTTTAAATACAGAGTCAGAAAATCAGCCAAGTTATTTTGAGGTGCTTTTTATTATAGACAATGACCTGTTCAGATATGGCTTTGAAGTGGATAAAAAACATGTGCATCTAGAATGGCTATTCCAAACAAAAGAAGGAAAAAGCGAACAGCCGCTATTCATTCGACAGGGTGAATCATTTGAAATTTCCAGTCAATTCAGTGAGGCAAAGGGCGTAGAACAGAAGACCCGACATAATGCGCTATTTATATCGGTTGTTGATCAATTTAATGGCGTTATCGCGAAAAGAATTATCGAGTGGTTTGCTGGACAAGTTAATTTCTCGGGACTTCAACACGAGCAAGTCAAGTATGTTTCATCGTTGTTGATGGAACATAAAAATTTGAATAATTGGATTAAAAATTTTCTGATTCCTCTCGACCTTGGCTTTACAGATTTTGGATTTGATGAAAAAGAAAAGCGAGTTGTAACGTATCATAGGAGATTTGATAACGCAGGAAACGTTGTTGATGATAGGTATCAATTTGATTTAATGACCCAAGAATCTGCAGGAACGAATAAACTGTATGATATGGCCGGCCGTCTAAGTTTAGGATTAAACCTTGGAGGCGTAACCATCATTGATGAGCTCGACGCAAAACTTCATCCACTTCTTACAATGGCGATTGTAAATTTATTCAATTCTCCAACGCATAACAGACAAAATGGTCAACTCATTTTTGCAACGCACGACACCAATCTGCTAAGCAACAATTGCTTTCGAAGAGATCAAATTTATTTCACTGAAAAAACAAAGCATGAATCAACAGATTTATATTCTCTAGTAGAATACCGTGAACCTGATGGCTCCAAAATTAGAAATGATCGATCATTTGAAAAGGACTATATTTCTGGTAGATATAGAGCGATACCGTTCATGGGTGACTTCTCTAAGCTAATTCAATAGAGGAATGGCTAGAGTAACAAAAATTGATAACGCGATAAAAAAGCGACTTGAGCGAAGTGAAGGGAGAAAACGGGCAGTAGACGTCCGTGAAAAGGTAGCTTACTTCTTGATTATTTGTGAGGGTAGTAAGACTGAGCCTAATTATTTTCTTGAACTTGAAAAAGATTTACCAAAAGGGATTGTCAAAATAGAAATTGAGGGATCGGGCCTGAATACTATCTCATTAGTTGATCATGCCATTAAGGCACGAGATACATCTATCCGTAAGTATGATCGAATATGGGTAATTTTTGACAAGGATGATTTTCCTGATGAAAATTTCAATACAGCGATTTATAAGGCATTAGGCAACGGAATCAGTTGTGCTTGGTCCAATGAAGCTTTCGAGCTATGGTTTTTACTTCATTTCCAATATATAAATGTTGGAATGGGAAGGGAACAATACAAAGAATTTTTAGAGAATGAAGTACGAAAGGCCTCTAAAAACCCTAACTACACGTATACAAAAAATAGTACTGACACATATTCTGTTTTAAAGCAATACGGTAATCAGGCACAAGCTATTAAGTGGGCATCTAAGTTGTTATCAAATTATTCTAACGAAAAATATGCAACACACAATCCCTGCACGCTGGTTCACATTGTTATCGATGAATTAATGAACCCCCATAAAGTATTACAGAATTTACATGAAGATTAGTTGCCATCACTACCGGACATTCCCATTTATTTCTTTTCCTTTTCAAGAATAGAAACCAACCTTTCATTCAGTGAGATAACACTCTCCAATAGTTTCAACATTATCTTCGTTTGCTCTTCATTGGTAGTATGCAGTTGGCTGGAGTTCATAGAATTGCTTGAGATCACAACCGAATTGGGTGAGTTTGCATTATCGATAAAATTACTTGGATGAATAGAGAGCAGAGTAACCGGGTCAACATTCAGTTCACCAGCTATCTGTTTTACTAGATCCACAGTTATCGATGTTTCTCCTCGCTCGTAGCGTGTATATGAAGACTCTGATATTCCCAACCTTTCAGCTATATCAGAAGCCTTAAAGCCTCGGATCTTTCTATACATTGAAATATTACCACCTATAGCTCTGTTATCTAAAATTTTTTCCTGTTCCATATCGGGTTAAAAACTTATGTGACGGGTATAAAACTAATCAAAAAAGCCATTTTGAAGACCACTCTCGGGTAATTTGCTGGCAGGTTAAATCAAAATTTTCTAATTGTATGTCAGCAACTACCATTGAAAAGCCCTCTCTACTGCGATCGATTAAGAAAGCTACAAAACTTTCTCTCAACCATACGGAGAAGCAAGCTATGGGCAAGCAACCTGAACGAGACTACTCGAAGATTTTGGAGTTTTATAAAATCAAACCCACAGAGGTACGGATCGCTGTCTTAAAGACAATCTATTCAGCCTGGGTGGAGTTTGATGTAAACGAAATCACCAACCTTTTAAAATCTAGCCACCAGAAGATCAACAGCAATTCTGTTATGTCGGTACTGCGTTTATTCCGGAGCCGGGGCTTGCTACTTAGAGTTCAAAAGACCGATCAGAAAGATAAAGCTGGGAGACCTGCTGTAAAGTTCCTGTTAAACGGTGATCATATACTTACTATTTTGTAGCCTCACACTGTCGCAATTTCGTGATCGTATAGTCTCGTACTTGTATAGGTTCGTAATACTTCCTCAGCGCTCCATCAGGTGCATGAACATCATGCGTTCCTCCAGTTCATACTCTTCTCGGTCGAGTCTTTTTAATCTTTCTGAGTTTTGCCTGATAGCGGCCATACATGCGTTTTCCAAACTGTCGACTTTCATCTGTTTTTTCACCAGTTGATTTCGAAGAGTTTGAATTATTAGTGCGTTACTGATACTATCCATTTTGATTTTTACATCGCGCCTGTAAAATCCTGTCATCATTCGGCTCTCGTGATCGATGATTGTTGGTCGTCCCGCCACCATATATCTATAGCACAGTATGCCGGTAATAATCCAGAATACAGAGCAGCAAATCGCTGTAATAAAGATAGCCCTAGAATTTCTATCCAGAGCGTTAATAATATCCTGTTTATTCATAAAAAGGTTAGGATTGTAATTTTTAACGGAGGGTATATTTCGGAAAGTATTTCAATGAAAGAAGCCGGTAGCTTCCTAGATAGGACTACCGGCTATCTTACTAAAATCCACCAGAATACATCAGTAGAATATCTCTGAATATATATACTATTCTTTGCCAGCATGATAGATGCCGATTGCCAGCAAAATATTTTTGATGATGTTATTCACGTTGTGAAAAATCCAAACGACCAGTATTTCATTGTCCTTTAAGTTCTCAAAAATGTAGGTACTGAAAATAAAGATGAAAAGATTCATCCCGTAGTAATACATAATGGCAGAGTTAATCCAGAAAAATGGAAACTTAGTCAGATCGGAAGCTGGCGAAGTATGCAGCAGATGATCAAAGTATATAAGCGAGTATCCGAATGCCAGAACGCTACAGAGCGTGATTACATAGCTTTGAACCCCGGTTATACTTTGCTGCGTGAGACTATCCCAAGCAGAAAAACAAACAGTCAATCCTATAAATATATAGATGGCTGTTCTGCCACCGGTAAGCAGTCGTGCATAGAGCAGACTTAAAATAACAAAGCTTGCCAGGAAGTACAGGTTGTTAATGACCAGATTCGATATTTCGTTCTTGATCAAAATATATCCTATTACATCAGCAATAACACTTACTATCAATAGTACGGTGACAATTTGAAATTGTCTTGAACGCAAAACATGCTTCCTTCTGAAAAGGAAAAGAAAGGGCACAACTATAGAGAAGTACGATATATAGAGTAGCGCCTTGAAAATTAGAAGCTGCATATCTATTGTTACTTAGGGCAAGCAGGTGGGCAGGCCGCTGATGCGTCCTCAAATTTAGATTGTGCTGATACTTTCCCTGAAGGACTGG
The DNA here is from genome assembly GCA_002432545.1 of Flammeovirgaceae bacterium UBA5867. Taxonomy (GTDB): domain Bacteria; phylum Bacteroidota; class Bacteroidia; order Cytophagales; family Cyclobacteriaceae; genus Ohtaekwangia. The sequence goes on from DJFR01000185.1 coordinate 8,378, forward strand.
CGGGCGTTGCTACCGCCAGTAACAATTGCGGGTTATTGTTATCATCGAGTGCATAGGTAATAACGACATCGGCATTTCCGTTCGCCCATAAGCGTTGAAAAGTGTTCTGCCCAAAGAAGTGAGACTGAACCGGGCCGGTATAATTAGAAATCCAGCACTTTGCAGTCTTCCATGAAATATCACCATTCTGTGTATATACCATCCTGGATGAAATTATCTTACCATCGCTGTCAACACCCATCGGCAGTACGTGGAGTTTTTTTTGAAAGTCCTGCGCATACGCAAGGCTTATGCCTACACATTTCTTATTGCTTAAAATCTTATTTAGGGCGTCAGCTTTGATACTATAGGTTTTAGACTGGCTTGCATAGTCCTTTGTATAGTTATCGATCCAGCGTTCGCCAGTGGTGTATTCTATAGGCGCACCTACGGCAACATTGAAAGGACTGGAACTGCTGCCGGTGCGGGCAGTGCTGTTTGACGCTTCAGTATTGGCTACTGTACGTTGCGAGCTTTCCACTGGAATTACTTGGTCGCTGCACGAATATGCCACAGCAACAGCTATGGCAAGGGCAGCCTTTTTCAGGATTGATTTAGGTAGCATAAAATTGGTTTGGTTAGTTAATTGATAATATATACTCTTCGCTTCCAACGTTTTACTTTTACAAGTATATATTATTCTTATATGCAAAAATACACCGGATAAATCCGGTATATATAATTTAAATTCGAACGAGACTATATAAAGCGTATGGTTGCGTAAAATGAATACCGCCAAATGAAGTATGTACCAGATGACACTTTCATAAGGCAAAAAAATATGTCAATTTATTTTTTTGCTTCTCATACTATAGCTTGATTGCGGTGGTGAAAGCGATCAGCCTTCATGATTGACTTAACTTTAATTACGGGTCAAATTATTCATCTTGCCTTACTAACAAATTACTTCAATGAATACAGCAAAGAGCGCACTCAAAGTCATGGCTAAAACCCTGATAGAAGAAGGAATAAATATCAGGTTGGTGATTACCTATTTAGAGGAAGTGCTTGATCAACCATTCAATGAAGATGATCTCTTTGAAAGGATCAAGCGCGATGAGACACTTAGGTTCTTAAACCATCTTAAAGAAATTGAACGCGAATTTCCCTGGGCAATTATTACCCCGGAAACCTCCGTGAACTTCCAGATAACCCTGACTAATGTAAAGAAACTAATCAGTCTGTTAGGTTAATATATATCAATCACGCATGACAACCTCCGTAGATATACGGAGGTTATATTCCTTTTGTTAGCTCCATTTTTCTGTAAAAATCATAGCGTGATGTAAGAACTATAGATTTACACCATTTTTTAATAATCTAAATATAGTATATGTGTAATCGCAACCGCTTGCATTGTTTATGTCATGGTACAATTGTACTATGTGTCATGGTAGTTTTTTACCAGTCCGAAATGTCGTAATGTTTGACAGGAACTCGCTGAAACTTTTGTTTAGGGTAAGTATATACTTCGGCAAATCACTCAAAACCAAAACAACTACCTATGGAGTACAAACTAAGCCCTGATGTAGGCAAGCCAATTTCAAAGAAGACGGCAGACAAATGGATTAAAAACCATGAAGAGAAACATCCAGACAAAGGCAGCATACGCGCCCATTTCTTTGGTTCGGATATTATTAACCAGGTACTCGCACAGGATAAATGTGTAGGCATGCGGATTTACTATGCTACCAATGACGAAGGCGTAAAACAATTACTTTTAGTAGGTGCTCGTGAAGATGGCACCAACATTTGGCCGGACGGTGACAGCGATGGTGATGACGATGCAGCAGAGGGTCTCATTGTTGATGCGTCTACTACTTGCCCTCCGTTTTGTCCATCAAACTAGCACTTTTTAGGTGTTGAATGAAAAAAAGACTCTCTCGTTAGCGCAATGACTTTAGAAACCTATATCGGGATTCGAAATATATCCTCTTATTCAGTACTGTTGCCGTTAGCACTTTTCGCCATTGCTGTTTATAAGAAGAGGCAACCAGGCAGCGTGTGGCTGCTCGGATTGCTGCTGACTACATCGGGGCTCGCTGATCTGGTGAGTTTCCTGATCTATACTAATTATCACATCAATCCCAACCCGGTAGTCAGTGTTTACGGGTTGCTTCAATTTCTTATACTCATGCTTATATATCGAACAGAGTATACCCGCCCTGCGTTTAAAAGATTAGCCGATGTTGTGATACTTGCCTTTACCATTTTTTCCATTGTTAATTTCTGGTTCATACAAGGAGTAAATGGGTTTAACTCTAACCTCTTCACGGTTTCCAGCATTGTGTTGATAGCGTTTTGTATCTTATACTTTTATCAGATCATTCAGGAACTGCCCGAACCTAACATTGAACGTATGGTTATGTTCTGGATGGGAGCTGGTGTGTTCTTCTATTTTGGCACCAATCTCTTTCTGTTTGTAACGGTGTATCGTTTTATTCCGAAAGCTGATGATAGTTTTTTAGTGTCTTGGGGATTGCATAATGGAAGTAACACAGTGAAGAATATATTATTCACTGTTGCATTTTTTGTGGCCGCCAAGAGAAATGAATAAGCAGAGCAATGAACTGGCAATATTTAGGGGCAATCTGCTGAGAAAAAACGGATGCTCTAAAGCAGGTACTAATTTATAATGGCAGAAAGCACTACCTTATTAAGATAACAACTGTCTGCATTTAGATTCAAGTATCAACTATCTTATTAAATTGTTGTAGGATAACTAATAGAATCAATTATTGCAATACACCAATCGACCAAATCAATTTTAATCAAGTGAACCCTAGAGAGATAATTAAAATCGACTTAAAAGAAGTAAGGCTCCGCTTTATACATGATTTTCAATATTTGAGTGAATATATAAAGTTCAATAAAGCAAAACTACTTGAACGACAAGTTAACTTGAATGAGATGTCGTTTTTAGATATGAAAGAAAATCCTGATTCGATCGACATTATTAGACAACTTTATGATGATGACTATAAGAGAATTCCCGCTTATTTCAACCACTCAACAATCATTTCAATTTATTCCATGCTCGAATATACTCTAAGGGAAATTTGTGAAAGAATAATTCAAGAGACTAAGACTCCCATTACACTTGAAGATCTCACTGGGGGAAACTACATACAAAAGTCAAAAGATTTCTTATTGAAGATCGCCTTAATAAAGTTTGAAAAGATAGAAAAGGAATGGATTAACATTACGAGGGTCCAGAAGATTAGAAATGTTATAGTACACGAAAATTCTCGTTTTTTTACAACTTCCAGCCCTGCCTCAAATGATCATAAATTTCTAAAATTACTAGGCGAGTTTGAAGGTATTGAAATTGATCGAGATTCTGGATATTTTTTTATAGTTGATTCAAAAGTATTGGATAATTTCATTCAAACAGTGGAAGCATTTCTCTTATCTATCATGCAACAAGTAGAAGAAAAAGAATTTAAATTTTTCGGAATAGATTATAAGGCTTATTACAATGCTGTATATGGTGAATACCACTCCATCAAGCCACTAGAGGGCGATTTGTTTGATATTCCTCCTTCAGAGTTGGACGACTTACCGTTTTAATAAATTTTGATCGAATTTGACTTTTAGCTTCTTACCAATATATATATATACTATAGATCCCTAATCAATAATTTTCCACTGAATCCAAACTAAATATTTACCGAAAAATAAAGTTACAAAAATGCCATACGGATATTAGTATTAATACCCACCAGACAACATCCCCAAAATGAATTATAAACCTATCCGAAACAAAATAGCAACATTCTCCTATGAGTCGTTGGTCGGGCTTTTGTTTAACATTCTCAAAACACAGGAAGCAGATAATTCTCGCCCGCATGCTTTTTGGCATCCATTACTGCTCCTACGCTGGGCAATGGAATTCTCCGGCAGTAAGTATCCGAACAAAATCGCTACTTCCTCCAACCTAGCACGCCTTTTCAAACAATTGGAAGACTTGGAGATGGACCATGATACATTCAATTTGAAACGCAATGGAAGGTTATCTAAGACATTTACTATACTAGCATTTCAACAATTTCAATATCAAGAAAAGCCTTGGTTCGAAACTTTTCAAAGGCAGTATGTACTCTATTGTAAGCTGAAGGGAAGCCACGATATTTCTCAGTCGTTCGAGGACATAACCGGTCTGAGTATAGGTGACATTCTTAGTATTCTAAAGATATTGTGGATGGCAATTTTGCACAATGCCATGCCTGGTTACAGATATAATGGATCATTAGGAAACGAGCCCTTATTTATGATCTCAGATTTAGTAGGCAAGGAGAAACTTAAGAAGGCAATCGAATTGTTTTCAATCTCGCGCGAAAACATCAAAACTATCGTAAGCCAAGACAAGCGTTTAATTAGAGATTACAACTTACAGGTGTTTGAACCGAGTATATTTACGATACGACCGTTTTTTAAGTATAAAGGTTCGCTGCATCTTCCCCATAAAGACATTCTTAATCACACCGCAAACCACTTTGTCTATGATTTCATGAAGAATCGTGACGATAAATTTTCTGAAGACCTGGGAAAGAGGCTTGAAAAGTATGTTGAACAAGGGCTACAGGAAAATCAAATATCGTTTCAGTCTGAATCACAACTTAAAAAACGTTTTGGAAGGGATTGTAAATCGGTCGACTTTTTAATTGAGGAAGATATTCTCTTGGAATGCAAGGCAATAGAACTTAGGCCCTATGCGAACATTAATCCGACTGACGATATATTGTCGTCAGAAATGTCGAAGTCAATTACAAAGGCCTATGCCCATCAAATGATGGGAACCATCGTATGTATCGATCAGCAATTTGAGTACTTTGGAATTATTCTGACATACAAAAAAATGAATCTTGGCGAAACGCAAGATATATGGGAACAATTCTTAGAACGTGAAACCTTAGCGATTGTCCCTGATGAGGAGCTACGAAGAAAACTACCTTATATCAATTTGTTCTTTATTGATTTAGCCTCTTGGGATTTGGTAATGCAAATAATGAAAAGTAAAAAAGTGCCGCTTAAAACAATTCTCATAAATGCTCAAAACGCTCGTGAGCGAAAATTTGGTTTCTATATGCACCTTCTCGAATACAAAATCGAACGGATTGACTTGGAATATCTAAAGTCCGATCACCCAATTGTAAATATCTAGAAAAAGTTATCCAATTAGGATTGCTCAACACTTGATTTCATGTCAGTTAGCAAGTAAAATGAGAGGTTAATCAAGAAATACCTGTCTGGTTTCACAGGAATTTTACTTCCTTTTAGCAATTTTCCAGCTATGTATAGTACCTGTATATATTGTTTTTATTGTTGTATAGCCCCGTTCTGCATAGTCAAATTCGTACTGATCGGGCACGAAGTTTCGCCCTGGTGACAACCTAAATATTAAGTAAGGATTATAGCATGCGCGAAATAACATGCCTATATATAAGCTTGAATTCTTTGCGCCCGTAATATATAAGGCGCAGAAACATATAGGACAACGACAATTGTCCAAAGATGACAATTGCATTTCGTCCACCAGAGGTAATGTTCAGCCAATCTTGCCTGATAGAGGTGGATATTGTTTATAATTATAGCTATCGTTTACTTGCGAGACAGGCAGTCCTATTTAAAGAAGATCTTGTCTTCGTACTGTTTTTCTAATACTCCGTGTTCATTCATCCATTCCGGCAGAACGTAGTAGTAACCGCGAGAGCCACCACGTTTATAGGCAGCGATGCGCTGATACTTAACGGCCTTATTCAGATAGACTGAAAACGCCTGGGGTCTGTTACTACTGTGTTGTAATATCGGTTCGTGAGGTACAAGAAGCCTGATAATCTCCGGGGACAACATGGGGCGTTTTGTTTTCTTTAGAACAAATACAATCTTATTTACCCAGCTCCATTTCTGATTATACTCATCTTTGTTAAGATCAGGATATTCAACTTTAAAGAGCTG
>DJFR01000185.1:14415-16353 GCA_002432545.1 Flammeovirgaceae bacterium UBA5867
GTCTGAAAACAATACTGCTCAACTTTGCTTAGCCCTTTGTATATAGTCGTATTCTCAGTGCTAGTTTTATTCTCCATTGGTATCACAACTTGCTCTTCTTCAACAATAGTGTTCAGGGCTTAGACAAGCTCTTCGAACTTCACTTTCTTCGATGGTGCTTTTCTCGTGTCGGGTCTCTCGCCTGATCGGTTTACAGGAGGTCTGTTGCCTTCTCGTGAAGCAGGAGCCTTTCTGTCCAGGGAACGCTTGATAAATATACCACCACCAATTAATGTCGCTGCGATTAGCAAACACTTACCTGGATTGTCGCTAATCCAGTCAGTTGCTTTTTGAATTGGGCTGCGTTGTTCAGGATCATTCGCAAGACTCTTAGGTACATATAATTCCCCTAAATCACGCGTTGCCGAGTCATCAGGAACTTCTGGTCTCAAGGAATTTTTCAGGCGATCACTAGCTTCCAAATCGTAGTTCCTTTGGAAAGCAGCTTCTGCTTCCATATCGTGAGAGAATAAGCCTACTATTTGCTCAAGTGTACCAGCGATGACCGTTATCAACTCCGTAGCGGATATTCCGGAAGAACCAACGGCCCGGTACAAAGTATTCCAGATACTATACCCACTGGTATAGTTTGCATGGGAATTCACCCAATCGACAAAAGGGACATAGTTACTATCTACGTTTCCTCTTCCGGTTAATATAGCATGCTTTACACAACTCCTGTCACCTCTGCCGCTTTGGTATATTTGCTCGACCTTGTCTTTTATTTGGCGCAGACGTTTCAAAACAAAAATATCCATGCGTCTGGTTCGGGCCTCATCATCGGTCAGATAAGCGAACCGTAACCGTCCCGCTACATTTTGCTTATTATTGTTTAAGGCTTGCAGAAATTCATCGGACTGCAAAACATCATTAGGCTGGAAAGAATTATTTCTGTAAGAGGAATTATTATCTGGCACTTGCGACCTAATATACTCTCTTCTTGATCCAGCGAGTGTCGCACGCAGGTTGTTGTCAAAATCTTCATCTCCGTGAACGGAGAGTATATCTTCCATATCAACCGTTATAGGCTCTTTATACAACCAACTTAGTTGCTTTTGCGGAGATGTTTCATATTCGCGCTGCGTCTCCTCATCTGTCATGTAATCTAAATAATCCGGGCTCATAGAATTGTGTATTTATAATTGTTAGTCTTGTAATAGTATCAATGCTTTAACTTGAAGTGGCTATATGTAGCCTGATCAGTTATTATCGCTTATGTTGCATGGTATACGTTGCCGCTTCAGTCTGTAATTCTTGAACTGTTTTTACCTTTCCGGCTTTGAGCCATGTTTCCAGTTCATCTATATAAAAGTACAATCTCTTACCACGCTTGATATGAGGAATGACCTTTTCAGCGGTCTTCTCATACAAGGTGGAGACTTTAAGTTTGAGAAAGGCCGCAGCTTCTTTGATTGTCATTAGACTGGCATTTTCTTTTGCAGCCTTTACTTCTTTCTCGCTCATAATCTCCCGCAAAGCTTCCCGCAGGAATGCTTTGAACTCTGCCTCGTTAAGGCTTAATAAAAATGAATGTGCCATACTTGTGTTTATTTTTTATACACTCAAATGTGGCGAGATTGGCTATGGAATATTTGATTCATGAACGCAGTCAGTAATGAAAGTCTATGTAAGATCATCAAGCAAAAATGTAAAGGGATAAATACTAAATATTGAGTAGGCTCTGAATAACCATGTTTTAAGGTAATTCTGAATGCCCGAGTTATGTGTAATAAAATATAGTCAATTAGTTATTTATAAGGAATGCTCTGAATCCAGGGCGGAAGCTTTTGCGGAGTAAAATTTATTTAACCTTTTTTGAAATCATACATATACTTGCTACCAACGAAAGTATATACATACCTTAGTGTTATATAATCACGATGCTTGTGTATACAAGCA
>DJFR01000130.1 GCA_002432545.1 Flammeovirgaceae bacterium UBA5867
CTCTGGCGATTTAACCAGCATAGGGAAAATAATGTAACGGTCGGTCTTGCTCCATGTAAGCGGGATACTTTTACTGATCTCCTGCGCGTAACTACCTGCCCCTATCCAGCAGAGCAAGACTGCGACCGTTACTTTCATTTAAGCTTTCTTTTTCTCAATCCAGTAATAGAGTGCTGTAAGCAGAAAAGGTGTAAAGATCAATGTTGATGTAAGGCCACCGATAATTACAGTAGCCAGTGGTCGTTGAATATCAGAACCTATACCAGATGAGCGTGCGGCTGGCACCAAACCGATAATGGCTACAATCAGCATCATCATGATCGAGCGAAGTTGTCCTGCAGCAGCTTTACTCAGCGTAAATTCAAGATTGCTGTTGTCCAATGTACGCTCGCGGTTTATAGCCGAGATAAGCAAGACACCCGCCATGGCCGACAGACCAAACAACGAAACAAAACCTACACCTGCCGACACGTTGAAGTTATACCCGCGCATGAGCAATGATAATATACCGCCTACCAGCGCGAACAATACACATACCAGCGTCATCAATGCATACTTCAGATTTTTGAACAGCATGAACAATACAACTAACACCATAATTACCGTGAGGGGTATAGCAATCATAAGCTGTTTACCGGCACGTTCCAGGTTTTCAAACTGTCCGCCATAGTCAATGGTATACCCTTGCGATAGCTTTATAGCTTTCCCTATCTTTTCGCGTGCTTCAGCTACGAAACCTCCCTGATCGCGACCTTGCACATTTGTTTTTACAATCAGCAATCGCTTGCCATCGGCACGGTATAAATTCGTTTCACCATCCAGTAATTTCACTACTGCAAGTTGTCCCATAGGTATAAGCTCACCGGATGCAGATGGTACTTGTATCGAGCGAATCATATCCAGACTATTCCGGTTTTCAGGTACATAGCGCACAACAATATCATACCGTCTGTCGCGGTCATATATAGGCCCCACTGCTTTACCACCTATGGCAGCCTCTACCATGTTTTGAATGTCGGCTACATTTATACCGTATCGTGCGGCTTCTCTGCGGTTGATCTGTATATTCAGCTGTGCCTGCGGCCCTTCCTGTTCCATACCGACATCTGTAGCACCCTTCATACCTTTTATAATCATCTTAACCGTATCGGCTATACCACGCATGCGGTTCAGATCATATCCCTGTATATTTATAGCAAGGTCAGCGGCAGAACCTGTAACAGACTCCATCACGTTATCGATAATAGGCTGTCCGAACGATATAAAGGTTGATGGCAGTTCCTCTTTCATTTCCCTGCGCAACTCTGCGATGAGTTCTTGCTTGGTGGTATCCTGCGACCACGTTTTATAGTCTTTCAACACCATCATTACTTCCGTACGGTTCGAAGGGAACGGATCTGTTCCATCATCATTTCGTCCGGCTTGTGTTACTATATTTTCTATTTGCTTGTGGCGGGCTACTACTCTGCGTATAACAGGCGATATCTTTTGTGTTTCCGTTACCGATGTACCCGCTGGTAAAAATGCACGCATCCATATTGAACCTTCGTCCAGCGGAGGAAGAAACTCTGTACCTAATTTTACAATAAACCCTACCAGTACAATCACGACAACAAACCCGATCGTAACAAACTGCTTGTGATATTTAAGAACCTTTACCAGACTGGCTTCATATTTTCGTTCGAGCCAGCCGATCAGGTCCAGTTTCTTGCGCCACGCTGGTACAGTTACTACATGATCTTCCTGCAAATATTTATTATATACCAGCGATATCAATACCGGTATAACTGTAAGTGCACAAACCATAGCACCAATAACAGCAAACGCGAGTGTTATTGCCATAGGCGAGAAGAGTTTACCTTCTACACGTTGCATGGTAAGAATTGGCATATAGGCCAGGATGATGATGGTTACTGCAAAAAATATTTCGCGACCAACTTCCTGCGATGCGTTGAGGGTAAGCTTTATTATACCTTCTTTCCGTTCTTCCTCCGAAGCGGTTTTGAATTTGTGCACCAGGTGTGCCGCCATCACGCAGGCACCATCTACAATGATACCAAAGTCTATAGCACCGAGCGATAACAGGTTGGCCGGAATACCGTTAAGCTTCATGAGTATAAATGCGAACAGCAGCGAGAACGGAATGGTAAATGCCACCACCAGTGCCGAACGAATATTACCAAGAAAAAGCACGAGTACAATGACCACAATGGAAACTCCTTCAAACAATGTATGCGATACGGTTTCAAGGGTATTGTTTACCAGTGATGTACGATCATATATAGGTGTGATCTTGACGCCTCCCGGAAATTCATTTACCTGTAAATCTTCCATCTTCTCCTTCAAAGCCTTGAGCACATCCGATGGATTCTCGCCCCTGCGCATGGACACTATACCTTCTATGCCGGAGTTCACATTTTTACCATCGTGATATATAGCATAGCCCAGTATACCTGAAGGTGGTGGCGGGCCTACTTCTACCGAAGCTATATCTTTTACAAAAACCGGTACGCCATTTATACTGGTAATTACAATATTGCGGATATCATCTTCATTACGAATTGCACCTATACCACGAATAGCCAGCCCCTGTCCGCCACGTTCAACAATATTACCACCGGTATTCCGGTTGTTCTCCTGTATACTACTCATTACCTGCGGCAGTGTAATATCATACTTGCGCAGTTTTTCGGGTGCTGTAAAAACATGAAACTCCTTTACCGGTCCGCCAAACGTTACCACGTCTGCTATACCGGGCACCTGCAAGAGCGAAGGTACAATGACCCAATCCTGCAGATCGCGAAGTTGCGTAGGAGTAATATTCGTGGGTGCTTCCAATACATAGCGGTATATTTCACCTACGGCTGTTGTTAACGGCCCTATCTCCGGAGTTACACCATCCGGTAAATCTGCGCTCGCCAGTCGTTCAATTACCTGTTGCCGCGCGAAATAATCATCCGTNNTTGAGAGAACGCTCTATAGGAATCGTTACCTGCTGCTCTACTTCTTCAGCAGCACGCCCGGGATATTTAGCAATGATAATAACGTTCGTATCCGCTATATCCGGGTAAGCTTCTATTTTCAATAACTTGAAGCATACCAATCCTACCACCATCAGCACAATAGATGCAATGATAACGGCAACGCGATTGGTAAGCGATATGATCAATAACCTGCGGATCATGTTTTATAGCATTTCGATTTTCTGAATAATTATTAATCCTCCCACCAGGTAGTCGCGAAGTTTCCTGATTACACTGCGAACTTTCGGTTCTTCATCAATGAAGGATATCAGCACGGGAGGTTCGTCAAAAGAGAAGAGCTCCGTTGGCCGTTTAATGCGATGATGTTTACCAAAGCCTGCATACGCAGTGAATGAAGTAGCACCTGCTATATCGTGTTCCAGCAGGAACTTCATTACAAAATCGTGCAACGACTGGTCGCCATGTATGCGCTCGAGGTCGATATATATTTCTGCTTTTACCATATATAGTCTGGTTAATATCCAAACGACAAGCCTTTCAATTCCATAGCACCTTTTACAACTACCTTGTCCAGTTCGTGCAAACCGTGCAACACTACTACTTTATCATCAAGTTGCTGGCCGATCAATACTTCCCTGCGTTCAAACTCACTGGGCGCTGTCTCAACAAACATATAGTCTTTACCCTGCACATTTACCAGAGCACTTACCGGCACAGAGAGTGTGTTATTCTTTTGCAGATCAAAGAGTACATTGGCAAACATACCCACCTCAAACTGGCTAGCTGCATTGGGCATGATTACACGTACTTTTACCATGCGCGTAATGTTGTCTACCTCTGCACCTATACCATTTACTTCTGCGGCATATTGCTTATCACCAAAGGCTGTGAATGTAACCGAGCAATGCGTACCAGGTCTTACTTGTGCTATCTGGTTTTCGGGCACTTCACAGATCAACCACACTTCTTTGTTGCGTGGTTCTTTCAGGCGAGCCGGATCAAGACCTGCTAATTTTAATTTTGCTTCCTGTTCAGTAATGGCAGCTTCTTCATTGGCAAGCTGCGTCTCTGCATCCAATACTTCTTTACCCGTAGCAGCTCCGTGTTGTTCGAGATCTTTTACACGATTCAGATTTACTTCCAGTGTATGAATGTTGATGATGTGCTGCAGAAACTGTGAGTAGGTTGCATTGAGATCAGCGTTATCAAACAACACCGTGTTGCGTCCGCCACGCTCCGATGACTGAACAATAGAAACAGCGATCGATGCAGGTGCTGCATACTGTGCTGATATATTTTCCTTTTTCACAGCATCGGTTGCAAAGAACGAAAGTGTTTTATGATCGCTTGCAAAAATGATCTTCTTACCTTGTTCTTCAACCCGCGGTGGTTGTACGGCTTTCGGCACTTCGGATGCTGTTTGTTTTTGACATGCCCATGCGGCCAGGCAAAACACGATAACTATAATTCTGTTCATGATAAAAATTATTCGGCCATTTGATTAATAATACCTGTTGCAAAAAGAAGCTGGATATAGCTTCGTCTGAATTCTTCCATGGTGTGATAGTAACGCTGTTGTGTATCAAGCCATGAGCGTTGTGCCTCGAGCAAATCGATAATAGAAGTGCCGCCTTTTACATACGAGTATCGTACACTGCTTAAAATATTATCGGCTTCGGCAAGGTTGCGCTGATAGTCTTCCAGGTTCTGGCGCTGCGTTACATAACTTCTGTACGCAGTAATAATTTCGGTTTCTGCCTGGCGCTCGGATGCCCACAGGTTTTGTTCGGATTGATACTTTAACACCTGGGCTTTCTCACGTTGTCCCTGGTTACGATTAAAGAGCGGTATAGCAACGGTTCCGTAAAAACCAACATAAGGAACACGGTTCTGCGGGTTATACATACCTCCTATTTCAGGCTGCGGGTATGCCAGGGAGTGTTGCAGTTTTATATTCGAGTTGCTTACATCTATAGCACTCTTGGCCAGCAGTACATCGCTACGCTCGTGTGTTCCTAATTCTACCAGACTATCTCCGGCAGTAAGTATAGTATTGAATGTATTGTCAGAGAAATCAACCGATATACTGTCTGCACCACCCACCAGGTATTGCAGGTTTTGCAATTCATTTATATAGTGCTGCCGTGCCGCTACGATATCGCGCTGATATTGTTGCTGCAGCAATTGCGTGCGCTGCAGGTCGGTATTGGTAATCACTTTATTTTTTAACCGATACGCGTTGATCTGCACAAGGCTATCAATATTCGTTTTACCTTTCTCCAGTATATCGAGTTCTATTTTAGCCGACCATGCATCCAGCCATGTACTCGCTACGGTATAATATATACCACGGGCGCTTTCGCGATAGTCGAGTTTCGACTGTGTGTGCATTTTATTGGCGAGATCAATTTTATTACCGCGTTGCCCCGCTACCTGTAATGGCTTTGTTACCTGCCACCACCACTGGTTGTTTGCAGTGTTTGTCCACCTGGTACCTTCAGCAAAATATTTCTTGTTGGTTAACTGCAGCACTTGCATGTTAAAGATCGGATCAGGACGTATCTGTGCAGTCTTGATATCAGCTTCTGCTGCGTTAATGTTATAGGCTGCTACTTTGAGAGCAGGATTATTTTCTCTGGCGAGCTGAAGTGATTCACGGAGTGTAAGAAGCTTTTGTGCATGCAACTGTCCTAATGATAGGATGCAAAGCAATATGATAAAGATCCGTTTCATAGTCGTGTTTTTAGAGCTGCGGCTTGTCCAGTTCAGCAATGGAAAAAACATGCAGGGTTTACGTTGTTTGGTTTTTATTTCCGGTTGTTAGATGCTGTATCCGCGACAGGTCACAGACCGATTTGAAAGTTTTCAGAAAGAAAGCGAAGCGAAAAACCGATCCGGTGAACATGGTTCACCCGGAATCGATGTAGTATAAATTTGGTTAAACGTTAGCGATGAAAATGTCCGCCACCGGCATGCGACCATCCCATACTATGGAACGACTCCGCATGAAAATGATTAAAGCCTGCACTATTGAAATGTTGCACTGGCATCGTGTTATAGTGAGGTGCTGTATGTGCTATACCCGGACTTATCGTTTCGCGCGTACGCGTTACAGGCATCGTGGTTCTGCCCGCAGTAATGCGATTGCCCGGATTGGTAAACTCACCACCACGCACCGGAGGATTGTGTACCATATTTGTAAAGTGTCGGTTTGCCACATGATTGAACCCGCGGTATACATTTACGTTGGTTACACGTGTGTTATGTATAGCATAGTAATTATGATAGTTGTGGTATAGCGCTGGGTACCGCGTATAGCCTATACCGAAGAACCAATTTGCATACAGGTGTGAAGGTAAACCGCATACTACCAGGTTACCGGAAGAACCGTAATAAAAACCGGTATGGAAATATAGCGGCTGCGGATACCATATAGGCGATGCATACCAGTACGGATAACCAAACCAATACGGATACGGTGTATTATCATAGTAATTATTAACAACGTATGTCGGGTTATCGGGCTGGTTATACTGCGCAGCAAATTCATCGGCAGCTTTCTTCATTTCCTCTTGTAGCTTCGGGTCGTTCTCTACCTGGTTTTTATAGGCAGCCAGATCTTGATCGTTCTGCTGTTGCAACTGGCTATGCAGCGAATCAAGATGTTGCTTTACACCGGTCGGGTCGGTCTGGTATGCTTCACCCAGTCCTACCGTAACATCTATGTTATCGGTAAGCAACGTCATGATGTCGGGCATCGCTACAATTTTCTGAAAGTCATCCTGAACATTAGCCGGATATTTTGAGATGATCTTTTGCATCGACTTCTGTGACGACTGATAGAGGTCATTCATCTTTACTATATCACTATAGTGTGTACGGTAAGCAGTCATGATATCTTTCTGTTCAGCTTCCGGGTATGTTTTTGTTAATGCCTCAGCTTGTGATGAGCCCGGCCCTGCTGCTACCAGTTTACTGAGCAGAACAGGATAACGCCCAGCCTGGTATAGTGCCTGCTGATCTGCGCGCGGATATCCGGATACCAGATCCTGGAATGATTGACTCGTTCGCGCCTGTAGTCGCTCCATTTTTACCAGCGCCTGCGGGTATTGTGATGCTTCCAATATAGCGCTGCGCACATCGGCCGGGTACGGTGCTATAGCAGAAGCTATTTCGTGATCTTCATGCGCCAGGCTATCCATATAGGCCTGGCCTCTGGCAACACAACTCAGTGTTAACGCCATCAGAGACAGAACAAAAAATTTCAGCGTTTTCATAGATGTATATATTTAGTACTACAGGCTGCAAGTGCTGACGGATTGCTGAGCTTGAGCCCTCGTTGTTAAGATGCCTGATCCTAAAAATGTCACCTCAAAAAATTTTTGTAACCGTTTCGTGACTTTTTTCAAACGTTACAATCAAAAGGTCAAAACAAAGCGATACAGCATGAGAAAAATAATCCCAACGGTAGTGCTGTCGATGGTAGTCATAGCGAGTGCTTCGGCACAAAGCGCTGCCGTCAGGATCAAGGCAGCTGAGGCTGAAATTCCGGTAAACGTTATTGAATCTTTCAAGCGGGATTTCAAAGGAAGCGAAGGCGAAGAGTGGGCTATATTACCCGCTAAGCTGGTTGGTGAAGAATATATTGTTACAGGCTATAATGACCTGAACGGAGAGAAGCCGAGTTATTACAGTGTAAAGATAAAGGGCTCGAACGTTCATCGCGAAGCACTTTACGATACCAACGGCAAGCTGCTACGCATGAAGGAAGTGATAAAAGATACAGCACTTCCGTTGGAAGTACGAAAAGCCATTATACGGGATAACCCCGGGTATGCGATCGTTAAAGATAACGAGATCATCAAAGAGGGTAAATCCAATGTAACGTTCTACCGGGTCATTATTCGAAAAGGGAATCTGAAGAAACTCATTACGACAGATCCGCACGGAACACATTTGAAAGAGAAAAAGATAGTCTAGTCTTTTCATAGGGGGTTTAGGTTAAGAAAAGTCGCGCAGGCGGTGCGACTTTTCTT
The DNA here is from genome assembly GCA_002432545.1 of Flammeovirgaceae bacterium UBA5867. Lineage (GTDB taxonomy): Bacteria > Bacteroidota > Bacteroidia > Cytophagales > Cyclobacteriaceae > Ohtaekwangia. The sequence goes on from DJFR01000130.1 coordinate 8,021, forward strand.
TCAATTACAATCTCCTCGTTACGATACTATATACACTCACCTTAAATCATTTATCCATACGAAAATATATACTACTCCATTTTAGTCTTTCACAAGTATTAAGATGAGAGACAATCCCTATATATCCATTAAAATCAATTTCGTATGAAAACAACATTTGTATTTATGTTGGGTCTTTGCCTGGCAATTGGAGCATGGGCGCAATCTACCGAGACTGTTACGATCACTCCTGTAAAAAAAGGAGAAGAACCGCAGGCTGTGATGAATGCCATTCGCAATGATTTTCCGCAAGCCATTGTCACGGAGCTAGGCTTTTTGCCTACGGTACTCTATGGTGAACAATGGAACGTACGCACCGATGGCGTGGCGGCTGCCAAGAATGCCGACACACAATTCTACCAGGTAAATATTCGCGAAGGGAGCGATAATTACAAAGCGCTATACGACAAAGATGGCAACCTGCATTTTTCAAAACGGATCATAAAACACGCAGAACTTCCGCAAGCTGTAATCGATGCTGTTGCTGCCGCGCATCCCGACTACAAAATTATAAACGATCGCGAAAAGATAACTTCTGATGCGGATGGTAAACTAAATATTGTTTATCACGTTACTATACAGAAAAAAGAACATGGAATACTGCGCGGTATGTTTATAGATCCTACCGGGAAGGTTATTCGCGAAATTCATCCACGTAAATTGTAACGCAGCTGATATTCACTGCAAGCTGCACAAGAGTCCTGCCAATGCGGGACTCTTTTTTTGCCCATGCTTGATGGCTACTGGTTACTGGCAGAAGCATATTCATACAATGTTCATATATTCTAAAAATATAGTATACCTCAAAAAAATACATGACGCTATATCTACATAGCGTATCTTATTATTAAACAACTCACCCTAAACGTATGAGTATTAATTATCTTTTGCTATAAAGCTTTACGCTTTGCATTTCAATGATATATTCGTGCGGGCAAAATATAGAAATGTGATGGGGATAAGGACGAAGGTATACATATTTACGCTTGCACTGGCGACACCATTGTTATCTGGCAAGATCAGTTTTGCACAACGCAGCGATCACCAGCAATCAGCTACTATACCTTGCGATTCAGCTCTATCTTCCAACTTATTAAACAGCGAAAGGATTGCCAGGAAGTTTGGCGGCTATGGAATTGACGTGCTTTATAGTAGTGCTGCGTTGAGGGTATCCAATCTATATGATAGCAAACACATAACACGCACGCTGGCGATTGTTGATTATCCGAAAGCTATCGACAGTTTATTCTCAAAGGAACATCAGCTAATTGTACAGGGCGGATCTATAGGAAGTACCTTCAAAGCAAACGGATGGAAGATTGAGAAGAAGAATATCTTTCTGGGGGAACTCCCTCCTTCTACCGACTGGAACAAACTATATCACCTGATGGGAAACATTTCACCAACAAAATTATCGATCTGGATATATGTATTTTATATCCGAAAAGATGACAAGGTATTTCCCTATGCTACCATTTCAGAAGTTTATCACCCGGATTATTTATCATTAACCGACCTGAAGTGTATCAATAAAGACTCTGATGCATATCTAAAACGAACGAAAGCTGTTATCCGCGAGTTGAAAAAGGTAACAAGATTATTGACGTTGGATTTTGAAAAATTGGCAGCGGATAAATAAAGGGTTGTGGATATACCACGTATAGGCTAGTGGTTCTTTTTCCATCGATCAGTTCGTTCAAAAATTCTCTCTCGGATTTCCCGGTCATTTTGCCCCATAATGACATCCCATTGACCGCCGGTAGAAAACAACATCCAGATGTAGCTTAAGTCCGTTTGATTCCCAAATTCGATGTCATCAATATTCTCCTCAAGAGCAATTCTAAACTCATCAGCTTCTTTCGTGCTCAAATTCCGTTTAATCAGTAATTCAAGAGCACTATGCAAGTCATTGAGTAATTCAAAGAATTCCCATTTCTTCCAATATTCAATTTTTGAAAGTTTTTTTCTCATTTGTCTTACAAAGGCTTATCAAAATCAGATATATCCTCTCCATGTTCATTAAGTATATACTCGTAACCCTGCCAGTCTTTTAATTTTATTTTGCTTTCGGTCAAGGCAAATGCTTCCTGTCCGTCTGGAGCAACAAATATATCTCTTGCTGCAAAAATCCACTTCTCATTACCTTCTTTATCAATTCTGGTTATTTGAAGTTCTCCGTGAATCAAAAAATCTCCATTGAAAAAGTATATAGCAAAGCAAGTTGCCGGATCAATTCTCCGTTTCCAGTTTAGTGTAAGTTCAGGAATTGACAGTGAGTAAACTTTATCGCAGCAGCAAATTAATATTGAATCTGCCACGACCACGGCCGAATGAGCATGAACTGTTGTAGTACCTCCCGTTTCACAAATAATTGCGCTTGCTAGTTCTATTCCACCTTGTGCTACTCTTATTCCGTGTTTTGAGGTGTGATATATTGAGGCAATCTCGTCAAAATATTCAATGCGATATGAAATAACATTATCAGCTGAGTTCAACGTATAGCCAGACTCATTAACTATTTCAATGATGTAATCTTTATATAGCACCTGCGTTTTCCAAAAATTCTCCACAATATTCAATAGTTATCTTTATATGCTTCACAATCAGAGTCACTGGTCTCCAGGCTTACCCACAAATGTCTTTACCTCATTGATAAAATCGTCAATAGCAATACACTCTATTTTTTTGATTGATTGTTTAGTTTCGAACGTGACCTCATCGATTAACTCGAACTCTGTATAGCATTTTATTCCACTATCAGAATAGTCTTTAAACTTCCAAGTAGATACATAAATTAACTTCTCCCCTTTCTGAAATCCTAGAGCACAATTGTCGGCATTCCAAAAATCAGTTACCTTAAAAAAGGTAGCTCCGAATACTTCTAACATTACTGTCCAAATGGCAATAATAGTCTTGTCTTTATTTCGTAAATCATCATTCATGTAGTCAAAAAAAAGTGCAGAGTGTTTAGCCGAAAAAACCTGGCCTTACAAAGCTTCACCCCCCATCAGAGTCACTGGTCTCCAGGACTCTGATGCTTCAAGGTACAAAATACGCAAACAGAAATATAGCCGCACTAGCACGTTTGATTCATTTTAGATATATTCTCATCAATTCGAAATTGATTTATATACCCAGCTTCACGCCCCATCAGAGTCACTGGCCTCCAGGACTCTGATGCTTCGAGGCAGAAAATAAGACAACAGAAAATATACTTTCAAGGAAGAACATCATCACTTTCTCAATTGACTTCTAAACCCCTCAATACGTTTCTTATACTCTGCTCCACTTTGTTGCTTTGAGCCAGAATCCCAGTCAGCTCTCTTCTTTCAACTTGAAATTGATTTATATACCCAGCTTACAAAAAAGAAAATCAAAAACCCAGACAAAGCGATCGCACCAGTAGCTGCAATAAAATTTAAGATTAGTATTCCACCTGCTGCCCTGAATGATCCGGCATACTTCTTATTCTTTATCTCTTCAACCTTTTTCTTATCTCTATACCACACGTAAAGACACACCCAGCCAATACATGAGACAATAAGGTCTAAGATTAAAGATCCAAATATTTCCATTTGATTTTTCTGAACGTCTTGTGAAAGCCAACATCCAATACGTATTTCAATTTTTACCAGGGCTTTGGAGGTAGTGCTTCTCCGCCAATTCCACATCATCATCTATATCTGCACTGAAATTTAATGAATAGAGTATCCATTTGTCATTAGGCTTATAGAACTCAAAAACAACTTTCATAGGCTGCCTGTCATATCGCGCCATGTACGAATAAAGAAAAAACCTTTCTGTGCATTTCTGCTTTGTGATTAACTCAAAACCATAACACTTTCCCATTTCACCAGGATAGTTCTTAATGGTTTTCTTCATCGAATTTATAGCATCCTTCATTTCTGATGTCCATACGTTGGTTGCATAAATATCATCCAGTGCCTTGTCAGTATTACTTTGAAACGTGTCGAAAAATCGCTTAATCAGATCGTCCGGATTATCTTGACTGTGACCAGGGATCGATATGATAAGTAGAAAGACAAAACATAAAGTTATTTTCATGAGCTTAGTTGTTTATAATTTTACCCGAATATAACCGATTCTCCCTGTTACAGCAGACGACAGTCAAATCAAAAGATATCAGGACAATTACTCTGCCCCGTAACAATTACATTCCCTTTGTTGGATTCAAATAATCTCTATACTTCTTGAATGGTCGGAAATAAGCGTCACGCGAAAGGCGGTGATAAGTACTACCAAATTTCTCTTTGTCTTTTGAACCGTAGGAATCGGAAACATAAATTGTCCGATTGTAATAGTCTGCAGAGTCCGTTATCACTTCAATGTGAACATTGTCTTTTAAAACCCTGAAACCCCAATTGACATTTACCGCAGCTTTGAAAGGCAAAATTACTCTATCTTTCATTTTACTCCAGTCGCCATGATCATTACAATCAATTCCATACTTATCCTCTAAATAGCTTTGATACAAAACGGTTTTAATTGTATCCTCCGTGATGATCTGAATTTGATCCGGAATAATATCGTAGAGAAAAATTTCCTTTCGTTTAGTTAACTCCTGGCTGTAGGGATCTGCGTAGTATCCGTATCGTATTACTTTACCATTTGAAATTGTCCCATAGATCCAATCGGGGGCATCATTATAATTATACTCCTCTCTTAATTCAATCCCATCAATCGCTGGAATTTCGACAGTTTCAAACGCATCCAAATATGAATCATATACTCTGAGTGTAATCACAGAATCTGTCCTGGAGTATTCCTGAATGAAGGGAACCTCCAACTCAGCGCTGTCAATTTCATTGATCCCGGTCCGTTTAAATATATCGTAATCTTTGTAAAATCTAGACCCTTTGATGAAGTCTACTTCAGCGCGTTGTCCGCATGAACAAATAAGAGACGTCAACAGGAATAGGTATATAATACTTTTCATCGTCATGAACTAAATGCTAACCATATACTATTTTTTCAGCCGAATCCTGAACCCCTCAATTCGCTTCTTATACTCCGCCTCACTCTCCTGCTTAGACCTGGTGTCCCAATCGGCTCGCTTTTGGTCCATAGCTATAGCAAGCGTAGCAACGTCAATCGCTTCCTTGTATTTCTTTTGCAATTCCAGGATGTCAACTTTTTGCCTGTAGTACCATGATTCATTTTTCATGGCAATTGCTTTGTCGATGAGTAACACCGCCCGGTCTAAATCTTTATTCAGGAAGTAATAGTACTCAGCTGCCGCAGCATACTGGTCAGAGTCCTTCGACTTATCCGTCAACAAATGTTGTTGAACAAAATCATTCACTACTTTGTCTGACTCGGTTTTTACCTCGAATGAAATTTGAGTTTTTTCCCACGAAATATAAACAACTGCATTATTTGGCACTACATCAATATCAATTGTTAACGATTCGTAAAATCGACCTGTCGACTGCGGCTTTACCTTGAATCGAATTATATCCTTTGATGCATCATACGAATTTACTCCATATAGAGTCGTGTCCTTATTAAATATTACAGTCCATTCGTTATTGCCGGGAATACTAAAGATCGAGTAAGTCCCTTTGCTTATGTTTTTATTATCGACAGTAACAGCCTTGCTGAATTTAATCCTTGTACAATTCCCTGCACCGGTTCTCCACAATTTATCGTACTGCACCAATTCACCAAATACTTTGCGCCCTCGTGCTGCCGGTCTCTCGTAGTCTATTGAAATGTTTGTAAAACCTACGGTTTGCTCAATGCTTCCCTTCGGACTCAGGTTCGGAAAAATTGCCTGGGAAAAGCAAACCATTGTAACGATTTGTAAACAAAATGTAAAAAGTATTTTCATTTTCAGTCCTTTTGATAGTACAGACTATATAACGGATTTTTCAGCGTATAGATACAATTTCATCATCGATGGATAAAGTTAAGTTTTGAAGATATACCTATAATATTCAACTCGCCAGTAGCTGCTAATTGGGGCGGATTATAACAAAGGCAAGAGAACAACAACAAAAACGGTTCGAGCACAAACCCGAACCGCTATAATTTCTGCATAGTGTTGTATGCTAATACTGCTTCTTTCAATTGGGAGAATGTAGTCCAATTCTATTACCTTCCGAATCGTGAAATATTGCAAAGTAGCCAACCTCATCTGCATGAGGCGTTTTCGGAACGATCACCTTTCCTCCATTCGTTTCTACTTTATCAAGAATAGTTTGAAGGTTGTCGCCACCATTTAAATATATAGTTACTCCGCCAGCAGAAGGCTGGTAATCTTC
>DJFR01000223.1 GCA_002432545.1 Flammeovirgaceae bacterium UBA5867
ATCAACACAGTAGTTATCACACTGCCACCTTTGCGTGAGCGTGTGGATGATATACCCATGCTGGCCGATCACTTTCTGAAAATATATACCACACGCTACCACAAACCGGAAAAATCAATAACACAGGAAGCAATACGTCATTTACAAAAATATACCTGGCCTGGCAATGTGCGCGAGCTGCAGCATGCGGTAGAGCGCGCTGTAATTTTGAGTGAGCAGACTACACTGCAGAGAAGTGATTTCATGTTTGCGCCAGCAAACGAAGTTAATCGCAGCACAGAAGCTTTTAACCTCGATGAAGTAGAACGTAAAACTATACTGGCTGCGATTCAAAAGTACAGCGGCAATTTAAGTAAGGTTGCCAAAGAGCTTGGCGTAGGGCGCACCACGCTATACCGGAAAATGGAAAAATACGGACTTGATAAGTAACTATGATCTATAAGAATTTCAGGCTCAACATTATCATTCGCGTATTGTGCATTGTAGCGTTGGCGCTTGCACTGGCATTTGTGATTGTGGAACGACCGATGTTCTTTGCACTCGCCACTCTTGTTGTTCTGTTGATAGTGAGTGTCGTCAGTCTGATCCGGTATATAGACAAGTCTAATAAAGACCTCACACATTTTTTATTTTCAATCCGGCAGGGTGCTTTTACTGAATCCTATACTTCCGGCAACCGCGGCAAGCATTATGAACAATTAAGTGGAGCGTTGAATGATATCGTTACAGAATTCAGCAAGCTCAACCTCGAAAAGGAACTTCACTACCAGTATCTGCAAACCCTGAATGAAAATATCAGCGTTGCTATTTTAAGTTTTGATGCGGCCGGAAAATTGATGATGATGAACCCTGCGGCTAAAAAATTGCTGAATCATTCTCCCTTTTCTTCGCTTGATGATTTCAAGGCTATAGATGCCACACTATATATTGCGGCAAAAGATATTCAACCCGAGCAACGAAAAGTAATACACGTATTTATAGGTGAAGATCAATACCAGTTAAGCATACAGGCGAAGGAGATTGTATTGAATGGCAAGCCGGTTCGCATTATACTTTTGCAGAACCTGAATCATGAACTCGAAGAAAAAGAGATTGAAGCATGGCACCAGTTAATGCGGGTGCTGACGCACGAGATTATGAACAGCGTTACGCCCATAGCATCGCTCACAGCTGCTGTTGAATCTATACTCAAACATCCGGATGGAACGCGTAAAAATTTTGGTACACTGAACGAAGATCATGTTGATGATATATTCAGCAGTCTCTCCACGATCAACTCGCGCAGCAAAGGACTGATGAACTTTGTGAAAGCTTATAAAGCCTACGCCAAACCTATTCATGCGCAATTTGAATCAGTGGATATCAGGGAAATTGTAAATCGCGTAGCGGCATTGCTTGCGGCCGAGCTACAGGCTTCAAACGTTCAGCTGATCGTTAACAATCCTGCGACAACGATTGAGACAAAGACAGATATAGCACTGATGGAACAGGTACTGATCAACCTGGTGAAGAACGCAATGGATGCTGTGATGCATGATGGCACGGGCGTCATAACGATTGACGTTCGAACGAAAGCCAACCGGGTTACCATCGCTGTAGCGGATAATGGGTCTGGCATCGATCCGGAAATATTGCCCCGAATATTTGTGCCCTTCTTCACTACCAAGTCCAACGGCTCCGGTATAGGCCTCAGCCTTTCGCGACAGATCATGAAGCTGCATGGCGGCAGTATACAGGTACATTTGCCCGAGAATGGCAGTATATTTATATTGGAATGGTGAACGGTGTTGCAAATCACAGTATATATAATCTCCTTTACCAATCAATATCCAGTCCATGCATGAAATTATTATCATTTGTATAGCAGCATTCATCACATCGTTGCTCACCTTCTTCACCGGATTTGGGTTGGGCACTATTCTCACGCCTGTTTTTGCTATATTTTTTCCAATCGATCTCGCCATTGCCTTAACAGGCATTGTCCATCTTCTTAATAATCTGTTCAAACTATCGCTTATCGGCATGAAAGCAGACAAGCAAGTCGTGATGCGGTTTGGCATACCTGCATTCTTTGCTGCTATAGCAGGCGCATACCTGCTGGTATTCATTACCGATCTGCCTGCTATCTATACCTATACATTAAACAACTCTGTGTATTCTGTTACGCCTGTAAAACTGGTTGTTGCTGTGTTGCTCATCTTCTTTGCACTAATGGAGTCTATACCCTACTTTAAAAGTATACAGTTCGATAAAGATAAACTTGTGCCGGGTGGCATACTGAGCGGTTTCTTCGGTGGGTTGTCCGGTAACCAGGGAGCGTTGCGCAGCGCTTTCCTGATTCGAAGCGGACTAGATAAAGAGGCGTTCATCGCAACCGGTATTGTTATAGCCTGCCTGGTAGACCTGTCGAGACTTGGCATATATACTACACGCTTTTTACAGACTAACTTACAAGACGCTTTGGGACTTGTTATAGCCGCAACGGCTGCAGCATTCCTGGGTGCCTATCTCGGCAATCGCCTGTTAAAAAAAATAACACTGGCGGTAATCCAGGTAATTGTTACCGTGATGCTGATTATACTTTCGCTGGCCCTGGCATCGGGCATTCTATAATCAGCCACATATATAGCAGATTTATACTTGCTGAATGCGTACGCAAACCAGCCACGGTGTCTGTGTGTTGCCAAACTTTACAGGCTCGAACAAGTATGTACAGTTATTCCAGAATGTCTCAAAAGGCTCATTCCATTCCTGCAGCAGCACGTCATCCGGAATGAAGATGTTGCAAGGTTGGCCAATAGCTATACTATTATCTGAAATTTTTACAACGGTTTTATTATGAGCGATCAGCGCTACGGTAACGCCTTTTTCAGTCCACTTCAAAGTACCGATTGTTTCCATAATGCAGTCCACCGCAAAATCAACTCCGCATATACCTTTAAATTGACTCCCTGTTAGGATGGGAGCTACCGCTGAAATGATCCATATGTCTTTCCCCTGCACCTGGTATATATAGGGATCAATCACCGCTTCCTGTTGCGTTCGTTGTGGTATAATAAAATAGTCACCGGCACCTTCCTGGGTATAGTTCAGTAACGGTTCCAGGTAAAAATCATTTCCACGAATAGTCCAGTAGGGTATAAATCTGCCTGTCTCATCGTGGCCGGGGTTTGCTATATAATTTGCATCGTTACCATCAAACTGATTACTCTCCCAGAGTGTAAAAGTGGCCAGAAAAGAAGGGTTGTTCTTTAATATACTTTTCAGCATCAGATTTGCCTGCGTTCTTGGGTCAACAAAAAGTTTTGGTGCTTCTGCGAATACCGTAAATACGTGTGCACAGGTTCGCGATGCATCCAGTGCCACTTCGATCGATGTTTTTATCGTAGTCGCCAATTGTGATGCCTGTGCGCGCAGGTTTGCCATGCGAGTGTCTACCAACGACTGATCTTTGAATTTCAGCTCTTGCTCCTTTGTTCTGATTTCCAAAAGAGTTGTTTCCATTAATTTCTTTTGCGTTTCCAACTGGCTGTTGCTTCGTTCCAGTTCTTCCGAACGCCTGGCAGCAGCTTCCTGTGTTGCATGCAGCTCTTCAATGGTTTGCCGCATAGCCTCTTCGTTAGTGCGCAGTTTTTCTTCTTTCAGTTTTGTTTCTTCCAGCAGGAAGTGGGTTCGTTCGTTGGCCTGTGCTGTCTTAATAACGGAAGCAAACTCCTGGCTTATGCTTGTGATGAAATCTATTTTATACTTTTCTATTTCTTTGAAGGAGGCGAGCTCGAGCACTCCATACGACTCACCATCCAGAATAAGAGGAGACACAACTATAAAAGCCGGCTGTGCCTCGCCAAGTCCGGATTCTATTTTCAGATAGTCATCCGGCACTTCTTTCATCATAATCATTTCGCGTTCCAGAAAAGCCTGTCCTGCCAAACCTTCGCCTGCACGAATAGAGCCATTGATATATTTCTTCCGGCCATACGCATATACCGCTACACGCTGAAGGGTACGTTTGCCCTCATCGCGATCGTCTGCCACCAGTAATGTTCCCAGATTGACGGAAGTATATTTGATGATAAAGTTCAATGCCTGGTCATATAGCTTCGTGCGGTCATCCTGTCGTCTGGCTATATTTCCGAACTCCGCCATCCCCTGTGCAAGCCACTTGCGTTCATTCTCCTGTTGATAGGTGTGGCGAAGATTATCACGCATGTCAATCAGCGCCTGCGCTACAGCACCTTTACCATCAAACATAACCGCTTCAACATCAAAATTATTTTTCGCCACATTACCGGTGAAATCCAGAAGCCTGCGCATTTGTGAGGTAAATATACCAAGCGCATGAAGCATAGCAGCGGTCTCATTCTTACCAGACGGCTTCTCAATCACCGGCAGTTCGCCTTCCGACAAGCGCTCCAGTATAGAACAGGTCTGCGCTATCGGAACAGCAATAGATTTGTTAACGATATATATAAATACAACAATACACACCAGCTCCAGGAATATCAAAACACCAAAAAGGCCGAGGACCTTTTGTCGTTGCCTGTTTGAATCCTGAACGATTTGATTTCTGTAGTCCTGCGTTGCCTTGATTACTTTTAAGGCATTCTCATGCAGTGGAGTAAATTCACGATTCAGATCAATCAACAAAGCATCGCGCACCACTATATATCTTGCGGAATCCTTTTGATTGGAAACCGTCTGAACATCGCTCAGATTTTTGTTTGCAAATGCCAGGTATGTATCTATACTGGTAATGAAATCATGATAAGGTTTAGCAATACTTGCCGGGAGGTCGTGTTCATGAATCGCCTTTCGCTCGGCATCCAGGGTACTCATTCGTTCCTGAACAACTATTGAGGCTTCTTTAATATAAGCTTGCTGTGTGGTGCGATCGGCAATAAACATCTGCAAGAGTTCACCACGCAACACATTATTTTTGATGCGCAACAACCGGGATTCAAGCTCCTGGATTTGTTCGGTTTTAATGCGCTGTTCATTAAACGAACCAACGATTTTCCAAACCGACAGTCCTAAAATCGCTGCGCACAACAGAACCGAAATGACGATCAGCCGATACTTCCCGTTTATGGTAAGCCCTTGTATATATTTCATCTTTGCTAAATTCTATCGATACATAATTTAAATTCCCAATACACTATTGCGATATACCTACGACTATAGCCCCCTTTTGCAGGGTATATCCAAAACACTCCGCATCACCGTATCAATACCGGTGTTGAATCGATTCTCTTATAAATACAGATTTGGGCTTTCGTATGATTACTGTTTCTCGCCTGGGATAAACCAGGTTTTAAGTCAACCATAACCCTATATTTTTCAATATCAGAGTTATATATAGCCGGTAATTGTTGACCAACAGATATTCCCTGCAATGAATACAACTTTCAGGTAATCCAATAAGAAAACGGTAAGACAGATTGGTGGTCATTTATCAAATCGCAGCGCTAGCGCGTGTTTCAGCTATTTTTATCGCAGCAGGATTTCACATATACTATTGCCTGGAATAAAGACTCACAGATAAAACATGTTGTTGATATAAAACTGACCAACAGTTAAAATCCTACAAACTCGTACAAAAACTGACATAAGCCTATACAAGTGGACAATTGGGTAGACCAATTCATGAATTAACTATTACCTTGCACAAGTATACAAAGACCCATTCACCAAAAACCAAAATGGATATACCCTTGTCCGTTTCACGAAATACTTTTTCATCGTGCCGAACGAAGGATAGTTATCTATCCGGAAAAGTAAAAACCGTTGTCATTACAATCCTGGCTCTTGTTAGCACAGGCACATTTACTCTTGCACAAACCTATTCTTCAAAAATTGATAGCCTTGAAAATGTACTGAAGACTCTTCCGGAAGATACAAATCGTGTTAACACGCTTATTAAGCTCTGCGAAATACTGACCTATAGCGACACCAAACGTGTAGAGGAAGTAGCCAACACCACAATTGAACTTTCAGAGAGGATAGATTTCAAAAAAGGTACAGGAAAAGGATACGTATATATGGGGTATTACTATCACCGCTTAGGCAACGAACCCCGTGCCATCGAATTTCTGTTAAAAGCCCTGGCAATTTTTGAGATCATACACGACAACCGGCAGATTGCAGTCTGCAATAATAATGTCGGTATAATTTATCTGTCGCAAGACGATACCCAAGCAGCGCTGAATCATTTCAACAAAGCTTTATCGTCATGGACCGATCAAGGTTACAAAAGTGGCATCGCGCGCGCACTCGGAAATATAGCCGATGTATATGAAACCGAAAAGAATGATTCGCTGGCCCTGGTATACTATAAACGGTCACTGGCTATAAATGAAGAAACAAACGATAAGTCTGCCATCAGCAATATACTCAACGCCATGGGTGAGATCTATTTTCGAAGCAGGAACTATGACGAGTCGTTTCGGTATCAGCAACGCGCGCTGCAGCTTGCCCTGGAAACTGGTAGTATTAACCTGCAATCGGGTATATATACAGCACTCAGCAATTTATACCTGGTAAAGAATGACGCGAAGCAGGCATTGATCACGGCAGAACATGCGCTTGAGATTGGCAAGAAAATAGATTCAAAACGAAATATAGCGGATAGCTATTATCAATTATCGAAAGTACATGCTGCCGGCAAAAACTATGAGAAGGCTTATGAATTTCAGTTACTATATATAGCCCTAAATGACAGTCTGAAAAGCTCGGAGAACCTGAGTAACATCGAAAAGGTTAAGGCGAATTATGAACTTGCCAAGAAAGAGATCGAGATCAAAGCACTGAACCACGAAATGGATGTGAAGATCCTTCGGAGAAACTCGCTTGTAGCCGCAAGCCTGGCATTACTGGTAATTGGCACGCTGGTATATAACCGGCGAAGGCTCATTATGAAAAAGCGCCTGGAGTCGAAAAGACAATTGCTTGACTTTTATACACACAACCTGCGCGAGAAATCCGAGATGATGGATAAGGTTAACCAGGAACTTGAAGCGCTTAAACAGAAACCTACTGAAGAAGATACGGAGATCGACAAGTTCAACAAGATCCTTCATGCGGCTATACTTACCGATGAAGACTGGGAAAATTTCAAGAAGGCTTTTGAAGAAGTATATCCGCGTTTCTTTGCCAAGCTTCGCTACCATTACCCGGATATCACCGTTTCGGAACTTCGATTGTCTGCACTTATAAAATTAAAATTGTCGTTGAAAGAATCAGCATCGATGCTGGGTATATCTCCGGAGAGTATCAAGAAATCGCGTTACCGGCTACGCAAAAAATTTGAT